>DFHP01000040.1 GCA_002371335.1 Eubacterium sp. UBA3720 | reverse complement strand
AGAAGAATTCTTTTTCCATATTTGCCCATAACCTCAGGAAGCTTTTCCACAGCTTCCTGACCAAAAATCAGTCTTGTCGGTGTGCAATAATCAAAACTCTGCATATTCATCCTCCATAAATGCATTACTTACGCTTTTTCAAATTCCGGTTTCCACTGTGCAAACTGCATAAGCTGGGCATCGGTCCTGTGATAATATCTCTCGCCCTTATCCAGCTTTGCAATCTCCACCATTTCATCATTCGAAAGTTTGAAATCAAAAATATTAAGATTGTCTCTGATATGGTCTACATTTTTGCTTCCCGGGATGACAACAAAGCCCATCTGTGTATGCCAGCGAAGGATTATCTGTGCGGGCGTCTTTCCGTACTTTTTTCCAAGTTTGGCGAAAACTGGTTCATTGATGAGGGATTTATCTCCGTGTCCCAGCGGATACCAGCTCATAAGCCTGATATTATATTTATCGAGCGTCTTACGCAGCTCTTTCTGTGTAAAATAAGGGTGCGCCTCCACCTGAACAAACTGGGGAACTACTTCCCACTTCGTCTGAAGTTCTTCTATGTACTTTCCTTCAAAATTGGAGATGCCGATGGCTTTTGCTTTGCCTTCACGGTATGCTTTTTCAAGCTGACGGTATCCGGCAAGCCAGTTGCCTGCAGGCTGATGGATGTAAAGGAGATCCACATAGCCCACACCAAGGCGTTCAAGCGTCTCATCAACTGCGTTGTCATTTTCATACTCGCTTGGCCAGAGCTTGGTGGAGAGGAAGATCTCCCCACGCGATACACCACTATCGCGCATTCCGCGTCCGACAGCACGCTCATTGACATAAGCGTTTGCTGTATCAACCAGCCGATAACCCATCTTCAGGGCTTCCCGGACGCTGTTTTCTGCCTCAGCAGGTAATAACATAAATGTCCCGATTCCTACGACCGGACATTCCAGTTTGTTGTTCAGAATAATATTCTCCATATGTAACCTCCTACATCAAACCGTTGGACTTCAGCCAGCTCTTAATCTGAGCGTCAGCTTTATTTGCACTGCTTCCGTCGATTGACAGTCCACGTTTCACATCTGCGCCCGGGCAAAGCTTTCTGATATCTGATTCACTGGCCCCCATTCCACTCCCCTCGTTTGTACAAAGAGGAAGAATTGTCTTTCCTGAAAAATCAAACGCTTCAAGGAAAGTAAATACTGCCATTGGCATTGTTCCCCAGTAATTCGGATAACCGAGAATCACCGTTTCATACGCATCGATACTTGTCGGAAGAGACTTGAGTTCAGGTCTTGCATCCTGCTTTTGGTGTTCCTTTGCCTCAGCAATGCAGGTGTTATAATCCTTCGCATATGGTGTCTTCATTTCAATTTTGAAGAGATCTGCCCCAATCATATCTTTGATTTTTCGAGCCACAACTTCCGTGTTGCCAACCTCTATATATCTCATAGAACCGCCAAAATAATTTTCATCCGCTCTTGAAAAGAATGCCATTAACGGCTTTGCCATAGTATCTATCTCAATCTTTCTTAATGTTCTCAGCCTCCCATGAAAGGACACCGGTTTTCACTGCTTCCTCATATCGGGAGATCTTGTAGTTGAGTCTGTCCATAGTGGCCTGATACTTATCTAAATTCTTCTGTACCTCCGCACGCGCTTCCATCAAAAGATCTCGTCTTGCTGCGATCGTAGAATCACCCTGCTGGAAAAGCTTTACATACTCAATCAGCATTTCCACCGGAACCCCGGCACTTCTCATACAGACAGCATTCTCAACCCATTTCAGATCTTCATCGGAATAATCTCTGATGCCACCTTTCGTTCTTCTGACTTCCGGAATTACACCTACGCGCTCATAGTAGCGCAGCGTGTCCGGAGAAAGATTGAATTTTTCGCAAACTTCTTTTATCGTCATCGACATCACCCTCTTTACAGTTTGCCTCTTACTTTGTCATCTGTAACCGGACTATACTCCTTGGAGTTAACTCCAAGTCAAGTGTTATTTTGAAATTAATTCAGTTGTCCTGGCAAATTCGTCATTTTGCAAAATCATCTCTGCATTTCTTCTCGCATTGGCAAGATCCCTCATCCGTTCCCGCTCGGTGCGATACTGGGCATAGTCCGCGTTCTTCTGCTTGGCGAAGCGGTTGAACTCCTCATTCAGCTCCGCAACTCTTGAGATTTTCTTCAACTCCAGCCGATCAAAGGCATCCTTTGCCGCCTTGTGCAGGGTGATCTCTTTCCTATGGGCTTCAAAGAAATTTCTGCTGTACCCTGCCTTCCGGGATGCCGTGTAGATGTCGCGTGTCTTGCTGCAGTTGATGATATGCATCCGCAGCTCCCGAATCTCCTGCATCCGTGCCTCTTTCTATTTGATGTCGGAAAGCAGATGATCCGTCTGCGTTGCCATTTTCTCCTCCTGATAAGCATAAAAAAGGTCACCTTATTCGTTTTATCAAACCGAATTGAAATTCTTATAAGATGGAAAAAGGGCAGTCGATTCCCTCGGCTGCCCCTATTTCATAAAATAGTGGATTATTTATTTTCTTCTAAGGAGATAATCTCGTAAACGGCAATCACGCCATTACTAATATCACTACCTCTCTTTCGATCAAGTATTGTTTCATCTTCTCGCGGATATGGGTCAGCCGGACAGAGATATTTTTCTCTGAAAGCCCTACAAACTCGGCTATATCCTTGTAGCTATCAGAGAACCAATAGCGGCGCATAAAGATAATGCGGTTTTCGGTAGTCAGCGTGTCCAAAAGTTTTCAATGATACAGGCTAATTCTCTGGCTTCAATTTCTGCTTCTACTGTGTTAGGGGCTGCTATACAGGCTTCAATTTCCTCTAAAGCAATCGTGTAATGGCTGCTTCGTTTGGCTGCTTCCATTTTCCAATAGATTTTGAGCGAAATGT
>DFHP01000042.1:1986-3114 GCA_002371335.1 Eubacterium sp. UBA3720 | reverse complement strand
TCATAGATCACTTGACACTACCATCTGTCATTTCACATCTGCATGAATTTCTGCCTGTTTTTTATGCCCTGTTACATATTATGAGTTGCACAAAAACACTGCAGGCCGCTTCTTGGGAAGCAGCATGCAGTGTTTTTTATACCTGTGTCTATGGGAAAGTTCCCGCAAACATGGACGATGAAAACTTCACGCTTTCTCATCGCTACTTTCATCATCACCATTCCTGATTATTTAAGGAATGTGGCATTTACCCAGCCGCTCATTTTCAGCTTGTCTGAATATACCCAGACATAAGGAGTGTTGCCTTCGTATGCAGTACCGCCTGTCACGGTTACAACATCACCGTTGTAGAGGTGGCCCACTTCATTATTCGCATTGTATGCGGGGGCATTTCTGAGTGCAAGCCAACCGCTCTGAAGGCCGGAAACCATCTTGGTGCCGGCAGGAGCCGAGTGATGCTCAGGATGTTTGCTGTCTGCAAGGGCGTTCTTTCCGCCTGCTACCTCATTCAGTTCCGCATCGTTCATTTTCTTGATCTCGTTATCCATCGTAATCCTCCTTTTTCGTCAGATTTTCCGCTGTACCGCGGACTCATGCTGTCATGGACATTGTTATTATACCATGTACAGGTCCTTATTAGGTTGACAATATTATGTACATTTAGCAACTATTCACTAATCATCCGGCAGAACATCGCCGCTGATCGCCGGATCAGACCGTGGAACGCGCGATCATGATCACTCCCACGACCAGGATGATCGGCAGCAGATTAAAGGCAATTCCTACAGCCGATACTGCCAGGAACAGGGAGATCAGAAATCCCAGTCCGCTGAATATCCAGCCCAGGATCCGAAGCCCCGCGCCGAAGATCCATCCTATTATCTTCAAAAAAGCTGCAAGTATTAATATTATCATAATTGTCATTATCATATACGTGTCTCAGACCTCCTGTCCACTCTCTTTTTAATAATCCGATTCGTTCTGAATAGGCGGGATTTTTCTCAATCTTTTCAGAAAGCCGAATCGCCAGGATCCTGCTTTTTACTGTCATGATCTGTTGTTACCTCTTCCCTTGATTTCAGTTACTCATGGCTTTCAGTTACACATTGCTTCCAAATTACTCATTGC
>DFHP01000042.1:0-1919 GCA_002371335.1 Eubacterium sp. UBA3720 | reverse complement strand
CCGGTTACTGATCGTTTCCTGTCGCCTGTTCTTCCGTTCTCTTTTGCACCGGGTCCGTTTATTCTTCATCGCGCAAGACTCGTGAGCGAGTCTTGAATTCCCGGCTATGAAGAGATAATACTGCAGCAAGAGGATTTTGGAAACCGTCGATGCGAAGAATTAATATGGTTTATTTTTGTAAAAACAGCGAAATCGGGGCACAGGGGCCTGTCTGCCATAGTAGAACGGGACGGTACGCAGCCGTTTTCTTCCATGGCGGTAGAACGGGACCGTACGCAGCCGTTTTCTTCCATGGCGGGAAGGGGCAAGCCATGATGTGCAGGCCTTTTCTGCAAGACAGAAGCTGCAAAAAGAGCACTTCCGTGCTGCTGCACAGGAGTGCTCTTGTCAAATACATTTCCAATGAAGAAACAATTCAAGACTCGCTTGCGAGTCTTTCGCTCCGGATGCGGAGTGCCCATAAGGGCAGCCTCTTCCGCACATGTGAATCATTTGCTGCCGCTTCCGTGCTGCATCCAAGGCACCTTCGCTGTGTTGGAGCCTTTATCTCAGCTGTCTTTTCTCATTGTGAGATACCAGGAGTATTTTTTCAGCTTCTCATCCTGATCGGCCAGCCTGTTTTTGGCGGTTTCCAGGGTCAGGGGTGCTCCAAGGACCACGTCATCACCGGGGTTCCAGTCTGCCGGGGTCGACACGTTCTCTTCATCATGCTTCTGCAGGGAGAGGATGATCCGCTTGATCTCATCAATATTCCGCCCGGTGGACATGGGATAGAACAGAATCGCGCGGATGATGGAATCCGGATCGATGATAAAGACGGCACGGACAGTCTGCGTGCTGGCAACCGTCTGCAGCATGCCGTACTGTCTTGCGACTTTCATACTGATATCCGCAACAATGGGGAAGGGGATCTCTACCCTGCCTTTCCCGTTCAGATCAATGTCCTCAATGCTCTCTGCCCAGGCAAGGTGAGAGTGCAGGGAATCAATAGAGAGACCCAGAAGTTCTGTATTGATGGCTTTAAATTCCTCAGACCGCCTGGCCAGTGCAATAAACTCCGTCGTGCAGACAGGGGTGAAATCCGCAGGATGTGAGAAGAAAACTACCCACTTACCTGCATAATCATCCGGAAAATTGCATTTTCCCATCGTTGTCATGGAACGAAAAGCCGGAGCTCTGTCTCCGATCAAAGGCATACCTGTACCGCACTCCTGTACGACACCGCTGTCTTTCGCCTTATCTTCAATACCCATAATGTCCTCCTGTAAAAAAACTGTCTTTTTACACATCTACCGCAAGTGAACATCACTTGCGATATAATAATCATATTTATTCTTCTTACAGAATTCAATAATTTTCTTTTTCATCGAAGAGCTCCTGGTATATTCCAGGGCAGCCGCTTTTAATCCGGCACTTTTCACCTTCTTCAGGTAAGCTTCATAATGCTTTCTGTCGGATTTATTCTGGGTCCCGAAACGGTTTCCGCTGTAGCTGACAATAGAGGTCAGCACTTCCTCCTGGAAAACACCGTTGATCAGCTTGCCTTTTCCGCTGTTGATCAGCCTGGTCACAAACTCATCCCCGCCATTGATATAGATTGGAATATGCTTGCTGTGGATCCTGGAAATGATGTTTAGAAGGCCCTTATATATGTTCTCGCGACGGTACTTGTAATAGACATCCGTATTGTCCAGCCACAGTCCGTCCGCGCCTTTTCTGCGGACACTGGCCACAAGTTCATTGACAATAAAGTCCTGCCAGGACTTTTTGGACACATCTATCCAGCGCTCATCCGCCCAGTTTTCGTATTTGCCGATCGTATACTTTTTAAAGCGTTTGTAATAGGGCCGGTATGTCTCCAGGCTTCCGATACTCATATAGGAATAGATCTTTCTTCCGCCGGACTTCAGGGCCTTGAT
>DFHP01000127.1:9519-10624 GCA_002371335.1 Eubacterium sp. UBA3720 | reverse complement strand
AAATCATAAACTCGCTGCGCTCAGGCAGTATGATTTCCGCTCATACAGCAGATTCCGTTCATACAGAAGTTCTAATGCTTGTGCAGATTGTTTGAATCATTCACACAAATTTCCCTCACTCCTGAGTTTCGCAATTACCCGAGAGTTAAAATTAGGAAGGAGAACTTCATTATGGAAATGTGGTTTTCGGAATATCATACGCCGAATGTGAAGCTTACGATCAGAACGGATTCCCAGCTTTATACAGGACAGAGCGATTACCAGCGTTTTGATGTGGTAAGGACTCAGGAATTCGGCAAAATGCTGATCTCCGACGGAGAGATCGTTTTTTCTGAAGCTGACGAATTTATATATGACGAAATGGTAACCCACGTCCCGATGGCGGTACATCCCCACGTCAGGAAGGTCCTTATTTTTGGCGGGGGCGACGGCGGCGTGGCCACGTGCTTTACAAAGTATCCGGAAATCGAAGAGATCACACTCGTAGAGCCTGATGAACAGATGGTTGAGGTGTGCAGAAAATATTTTCCCGAGCAGACGGTGGGGCTCGACGACCCCAGAGTACATATCTATTATCAGGACGGTCTTCGTTTTCTCCGTTCTGTACAGAATGAATATGATATTATCGTTAACGACTCTACTGATCCCTTCGGACACGAGGAGGGGCTGTTTACCACAGAATTTTACGGTATGTGTTATAAGGCCCTGAAGGATGACGGTATTATCGTCTATCAGCACGGAAGCCCTTTTTACGATCTGGAGGAAGAGGCGTGCAGAGCGATGCACCGCAAGGTATATAAAATATTCCCTGTGAGCCGGGTATATCAGGCGCATATCACGACCTGTTCCGCGGGCTACTGGCTTTTCGGCTTTGCATCGAAAAAATATCATCCGCTGGCGGATTTTGATCCGGAGAGATGGAAAAAGAGAAATATTGAGACAGGATATTATACGACGCATCTGCACATAGGCGCTTTCATGCTGCCTAAATATGTGGAGGATCTCCTTGAGGAGGAGGAAAACAGAATGCGCAGTGAGCGGCGTGTATAAGTTTTCGGATATTAAACAGGTAATTGCGAATATTAGCAGCAGATGCAGTGAATAC
>DFHP01000127.1:0-9410 GCA_002371335.1 Eubacterium sp. UBA3720 | reverse complement strand
ACTGCAAGGGGTTTCGCAATTGCCGGGGATATTAAATATGACAAGGAGGACAAAAATGGCAAGAGTTTTGATCATAGGCTGCGGAGGCGTAGCGTCAGTTGCAATTCACAAATGCTGTCAGAACGATGAAGTATTCAAGGAGATCATGATCGCGTCAAGAACTGTTTCCAAATGTGACGCGTTAAAGGATAAGCTGCAGGGAAAAACAAAGACAAAAATCACCACCGCCAGGGTCGATGCGGACAACGTGGAGGAACTTATCGCTCTTATCAGGTCTTATCAGCCGGATGCGGTACTGAACCTGGCCCTGCCGTACCAGGATCTGACGATCATGGACGCATGCCTTGCGTGCAAGGTATCGTATGTAGATACAGCCAATTATGAGGCGGAGGATACGGACGATCCCAAATGGAGGGAGGTTTATGAAAAACGCTGTAAGGAGCTTGGCTTTTCCGCATATTTTGATTATTCCTGGCAGTGGGCCTACATGGACCGTTTCAGGGAAGCAGGCATAACGGGCATCCTGGGAACAGGATTTGATCCGGGGGTTACCAGCGTTTACACAGCATACGCGCAGAAGCATTATTTTGACGAGATACATACGATAGACATTCTCGACTGCAACGGCGGCGACCATGGCTATCCTTTTGCCACGAATTTTAATCCGGAGATCAACCTCAGGGAGGTTTCCGCGCCGGGATCATACTGGGAAAACGGACACTGGGTGGAGATACCTCCGATGACGATCAAAAGAGAGTATGATTTTGACCAGGTAGGAATGAAGGACATGTACCTGCTCCATCATGAGGAGATAGAAGCCCTGGCAAAAAACATTCCCGGAGTCAGACGGATCCGTTTTTTCATGACGTTCGGCCAGAGCTATCTGACGCATATGAAATGCCTGGAAAACGTGGGAATGCTTTCCACAACGCCGGTTGATTTTAACGGACAGCAGATCGTGCCGATCCAGTTTCTGAAGGCGCTTCTGCCGGATCCTGCAACTCTCGGACCAAGGACGGTCGGAAAGACAAATATCGGCTGTATTTTTACCGGCGTAAAAGACGGCAGAAAGAGAAGTATCTATATATATAACGTTTGCGATCACCAGGAATGCTACAGGGAGGTCGGATCTCAGGCCATATCCTATACGACAGGCGTTCCGGCGATGATAGGAACGATGATGCTGGTCAATGGTCTCTGGAGCAAGCCGGGCGTGTATACGACGGATGAATTTGATCCTGATCCATATATGGAAGCGCTGAACAAATGGGGACTTCCGTGGCAGGTCAGAGAAAATCCGGTGCTTATAGACTGAACGCCATAGGAACTGACGCAGAGATGGTTTGAGCACATGTGAAGATGGTTTGAGTATTGAGATATGAAGATTTGCGAAATTGAAACGCCCGCTTATATAATCGATGAAAAAAAACTGCGGGAAAACCTGGAGATCCTTCATAGCGTTGAGGAGCGGACAGGGGCGAAGATCCTGCTTGCGCAAAAATGCTTCTCCGGCTTCTGCGAATATCCGCTGATCGGAAAATATATAAGCGGAACGACTGCAAGCGGCCTTTTCGAAGCGAGGCTCGGCAAAGAAGAGATGGGAAAGGAAAATCATATTTTTTCCCCGGCCTATCGGGAGAAGGATATGGAGGAGATCGCGGAGATCTGCGATCATGTGATCTTTAATTCTGCAAGACAGCTGAAAAAATTCTTACCCATCCTGCGGGGAAAAGAGCATCATGTCAGTGTGGGTATACGTATTAACCCTGAATGTTCCACTCAGAAGGATCATGCCATCTATGACCCTTGTGCACCGGGATCGCGCATGGGCGTGAAGGCGTCCGGTCTGGATGATGAGATACTTAATGAGATCGAGGGGATCCATTTTCATACCCTCTGTGAACAGAATTCGGATGATCTGGAGATAACGCTCAGGGCAGTGGAAGAAAAATTTGGAAGATATCTCCGCCTTCCCCATATCAAATGGCTGAACATGGGGGGAGGACATCACATCACAAGAGACGGCTATGATCTGGAAAAGCTGTGCGGACTGATCCTGCACATGAAAAACACCTACGATTTGGATGTTTATCTGGAGCCGGGCGAGGCGGTAGCTCTGGATGCGGGATATCTGGCGGCAACGGTGCTGGATATCGTGAAAAACGGAACTGAGACGCTTATTCTGGACGCGTCCGCCGCGTGCCATATGCCGGATGTACTTGAAATGCCCTATCAGCCGCCGCTAAAGGGAGCCAGGAGACTGTGCGATGCCGCAGGAGAAATACCGGAAATGAAAGATACATATGTTTACCGGATTTCTTCAAACACCTGCCTTGCGGGAGATATCATCGGAGATTATGTTTTTGACAGCGAGGTAAGGATCGGCGACCGCCTGTATTTTCAGGATATGGCCATTTATACGATGGTAAAAAACAATACATTTAACGGAATACCGCTCCCATCCATCGCCGCAATGGATGAAGATGGGGAAGTACGTCTCGTCAGGGAGTTTTCCTATGAGGATTTTAAGAGAAGACTGTCCTGATCAGAACTGATGAAAAGGTGATTTATGATAAAAGAGTTTTCTGTTCCAAAAAAGGACGGATACCATATGCCCGGTGAGTTTGAGCCCCACAGCGGATGTCTGATGATCTGGCCCAGAAGACCCGGATCATGGAAAAAAGATCCCGGGCAGGCCCGGGAAGCCTTTACGAAGGTGGCAAAAGCCATCGCGAAAAGCGAGCCGGTGTATATGCTGGCCTGGCCGGAAGATTGCCCCGGCGCCGGGGAGATGCTGGGAACAGATCAGGAGCATAACATTCATGTGATCCCCATAAAGACGAATGATTCCTGGGCCAGAGATGTGGGACCGACCTTCGTCGTTCCCAATGGGCAGAAGGCGCCGGCAGGAAATACAGGATCCAAAAACAGAGCGGACTTTTCCGGACTCCGGGGTATTGACTGGAAGTTCAATGCGTGGGGCGGCAGTGTGGACGGTCTGTACGCCGACTGGGAGCTGGACGATCAGGCGGCAGAAAAATTCTGTCAGGAGATGGGAATTCCCTGCTACAACGCGCATCCTTTTGTTCTTGAAGGCGGCTCGATACATACAGACGGAGAAGGAACCGTGATCGTCACAGAAGCGTGCCTTTTGAGCAAGGGACGCAATCCGGAACTTACCCGGGAAGAGATCTCAGAGAAACTATGCGGCTGGCTCGGCGCGGAAAAAGTCATCTGGCTGCCTCATGGGATCTATAATGACGAGACTAACGAACATGTAGACAATGTGTGCGCTTTTACGGGACCGGGAGAGGTCGTTCTGGCGTGGACGGATGATAAGAACGATCCCCAGTATGAAATGTCAAGAGCAGATCTGGAGGTTCTCCGTAACGAGACTGACGCTATGGGACGGCCTGTCAGAGTAGTGAAACTCCCCGTGCCCTCCAGGCCGATCCGCATAACAGAGGAAGACCTTGAGGGTTTTGTATTTGAAAAGGGAGAGGATGTAAGAGAGGCAGGGGAACGCCTGGCCGCCAGCTATGTAAATTTTTACATTGCGAACGGCGCAGTCATTGTGCCTCAGTTCGGTGATGTGAATGACGCGGCAGCTGTGAAAATCCTGGGAGAATGTTTTCCGGGGCGCGGGATCATTCCGATCCCGGCGAGGGAAATTTTGCTCGGCGGCGGAAATATCCACTGTATCACGCAGCAGATCCCATATGCGGAACGGAGGTCAGGATGAGAAAGATAAAAACAGCAGCGGTGCAGATGCACTGCAATAAAGCTCCGGAGGAAAATATTGCCTGCGCGGAGAGTTTTGTGAAGGAGGCTGCAGAAAACGGGGCACAGCTCGTTCTGCTGCCGGAGCTTTTTGAAAGGCAATATTTTTGTCAGGAAAGACGATATGAATATTATGAATACGCAGTACCGGTCCGGGATAATCCGGCGGTGAAGCGTATGAGGAAGGCCGCGGCAGAGTACGCCGTGGTCATACCGGTCAGTATATATGAGCGCAGCGTAAATAATGTATATAATTCCGTGGTCATGATAGATGCGGACGGCAGCGTGCAGGGAATTTACAGAAAAACGCATATTCCGGATGATCATTATTATCAGGAGAAGTTTTATTTTACGCCGGGAGATACAGGATTTAAGGTATGGAACACCAGATACGGAAAGATCGGAGTGGGTATCTGCTGGGACCAGTGGTTTCCGGAGTGCGCCCGCAGCATGGCGCTGATGGGCGCTGAAATCCTGCTCTATCCGACAGCCATCGGATCGGAACCGATCCTTGGAGTTGATTCATGCGGGCACTGGAAGCGTGTGATGCAGGGACATTCCGCGGCAAACCTGATGCCTGTCATCGCGGCGAACAGGATCGGCACGGAATCTGTTTTTCCTTGTCCCGAAAACGGAGGGCAGAAATCATCGCTTACATTTTACGGCAGTTCTTTTATCACCGACGCGACAGGAGAGATCGTGGCAGAGGGAAGCAGAGACAGAGAAGAGATCCTGTATGCAGAGTTCGATCTGGAAGCGCTGGATAAGGAAAGACTTTCGTGGGGGCTTTTCCGTGACAGAAGGCCTGAAATGTATGGGATCATCGCGAAATAAGAAGAGGTCCGGCAGTAAAAAAAGGGAAAAATTGCAGAAATCCCCAGTCGTTAGTGATTAAGGTTACGTTAAGGTTTTTCAAAGTTTTCTTTAATGATCTGATCGTATAGTTAAGTTGATAAACAAGGACAACAATACTCAAAACACAACACAAAACAAAAAACACAGCGGATCACAGAGAAGAGAACATAAGGAAGCTTTAAACTGAATCAGAACATGCCGCGCAGCCGCGCCGGGTCTCGGAGGCGAGACTTGAATATCTTCGTACAGTATATGAAAGATAAAAAAGAAGCGGAGGGCAGATGCCCGGCAGAGATCCGGAAAGAGAGGCTGAAGTCAGATTCTGCCTGAAGAGGTGTGGAATAGAAGAAACAGCGATCAAAACAGAACAAATCAGCAAAGCCCCGGATCAGTCGATCCGGGGCTGCTTGTTTGAAGCCCGCAAAGCTGCCGTGAGGCGGCGCGCAAAGTCCGGTTCGCTTCCCTCATGAATGAGGGGACAGGGGAGTTGATGTCCGCCCGCGGACTTTGCTATGTCATAGGAATCGAAGGGGTGAAAACAATACTGGCGGCGGGAAAGAAAGAGGATAAGAAAATGAACGGATTTCTGGAATATATATTATACATTATGGATGTTTTCTCTCAGCATTTCACATCTGATCTGATGATCAATATCATCTGTGTGATACTCGGGCTGACACTGCTGGCGACAGTTGCTGGATTGGTTTTTGTCGCACTTATCGCGTTCGGGTTTAAGAAGAAAGGAAAATAGGGAGAGCGATTGCGTAAAGCCGGATATAAAAATGTGTGAACTACCAAACGGCCTCCACGCAGATTCCGGAGGCGGGTTAGAAGAATTTAACTTAATTGTGGATAATTTTAATGTTATGTCTTATAATTGACGTGGATTTTTGTTAACGTGGTTTGCGGCTTTTCCGGCTATGGAAGCTGCTGCCGGATTCGGAAGCGGCAGCGGACGAACACGCGGCAGTCCGGATACGGGGAAATGAAAACCGCGAATTAATATTTATTTACGGAGATTATTATGTATAAAAAGCTGGAGCGCAACGCGCCGTGCTGGTGCGGAAGCGGAAAGAAATATAAAAAGTGTCATCAGAACTTTGATGAAAAGATCATTACCTTTGAACAGGCCGGACATATCGTTCCGGACAGGAGTCTGATCAAGACGCCGGAAGATGTGGAAGGTATAAAGAAGAGCGCGGTCATCAATGTGGCTGTTCTGGACGAGATCGGGGATAAGATCAGAGAGGGTATGTCTACGCAGGAGATCGATGATATCGTGATGGATGTTACAAAAAAGATGGGCGGCATACCTGCGGATCTGGGTTATCAGGGATTCCCTAAGAGTGTCTGCACTTCCATAAATAATGAAGTATGTCACGGAATTCCTTCAAAGGATATTATTTTGAAGGATGGCGACATTATAAATGTGGACTGCTCCACGATCCTTAACGGATATTTTTCTGATTCCTCCCGCATGTTCTGCATCGGTAATGTGAGTCCGGAAAAGAAAAAACTGGTGGATGTGACAAAGGAATGTGTTGAGATCGGGATTCAGAACGTCAGACCGTGGACATTCCTCGGAGACATGGGAGAAGCGGTGCATAAACATGCGCTTTCTCACGGGTACACTATCGTGCGTGAGATCGGAGGCCATGGCTGCGGGAATGCATTCCACGAAGATCCGTATGTAAGCTATGTATCCACGGCGGGTACGGAGATGCTCATGGTGCCGGGAATGGTATTCACCATTGAGCCGATGGTAAACGCAGGCACTGATGAGATCTTTGTGGACGAAGATAACGGCTGGACCGTCTACACAGCCGACGGCAAACCCTCCGCACAGTGGGAGGTTGAAGTCCTTGTCACCGAAACCGGCTGCGAAGTCCTCTCCTGGTAACGGAACCGGGGACGGAGACTCGTTCCGCTGTAGCTCAAAAACCGGAACCGGGGACGGAGATTCGTTCCACCGGGGCTCGAAAACCGGAACCGGGACACGATCGTTGAGATTCAAAAAAATACGGGGGCGGAATTGCATCCAGTAAAACAGGAAACATTTGCCTTGTATAATTGACATTATAGAATATAACCCTTTCCGTCAGGATATAACCTTCAGATCCTGATGGAAAGGGTTTTTTGTTTAAACTCAGATGGAGAATCCCCCGCCTCTATAGGCGGCGCGCAAAGTCTGTTTCGTTCCCCTCAAGATTGAAGGGCTGAGGAGTTAAACTCCGCTCGCGGACTTTGTTGTTTCACAGTAAATTACGTTAATTTCCTGCGAAACAAACCCTCCGGGGGATGCACACGCCGCACAGAGGAAGGCAAAGGCTTAATCTGATGGTTAATATAAAAATAATAAAATAGTAATTATTATGTAACAATATTAACAAAAAAGAAATTTGACGAGACTAACTATTTATAAATATAATTAACGGAGAGTTAGTTATATTAAACTAACATAGAAGCGAAGAAGAGAACTCAGCGTTCTCTTTATTTTGAAATTGAGGTTAGCTGATGCTAATGTTCGTGTGAGCGTATTGTTTGATGTCCGCAAAGGCCTGAAAATGTGGACAGGAACACGGAGATAGCAACAACTGCCGATATTTCCGGAAACTATAACTAAGGGAGAATATCACATGAAGAGACAAGGGAAAATTCTTAGCGGAATCCTGAGCCTGGCTATGATCATCGGCCTGATACCGTTTACGGTGTTCGCTGACACCACCGTATATACGGCGGGGACATATATGGGAACATCCACTGTAAAGGCAGATGAGGATAATGATTTCGATGATTATGAGCTTACCCTCGCTTTGGAGGTGGATGAAGCGGGCATTATTCAGGGGCTGAATGTTACACCTGAAATTACAGGCAGAAACAAGAAGTATGTAAACAGAGCCCTGACGGGAGAGGTTCTGGATGCGGAAACTCCGGAGGAGACAGGCATTATTTCACAGGTGACAGGAAAGTCTGTAGATACGGTAATGACGATGGAGATTGATACCGTATCATCGGCCACCTGTTCATCACTTGCAATGGAGGAGGCTGTTCATCAGGCGGCAGCAGCTGCGGCGGCCACAAAAACGGTAACGAAAAGCGTAGATACTGTCGCCCTCGCTGAGGCGATCGAGTCGGCAAAGACAGCTGAGGCTCCGGACGCAAATGCTTACACGGAGGAAAGCATCAAAGCTTATAATGAATCAGTTGCGGCAGCAATCGAGTCAGCGCAGGCGGTTCTGGATGCGGCAGAGTCTCAGGAGGCTGTGGATGCTGCAAACGCAGCCCTGAATGAGGCGCTTGCGAAGGCAAAAGAGTCACTGGTCGAAAAAGACGCGGTTTTTGTGACAATGAACATTCCGTTTGCTGATTACTATGCGTCTGAAGGCGTCACAGATTACGTGGATATCGTAACGACTGCAACTTCCAATAAGTTTGCGTCGACCACAGGTCTTGCGAAGGGAACTTATAATAACGGCGAATCCATCCTGGGAGTGACAGCTCCCGTAAAGATGGCTGCTTCTGCCTATGCCGAGCTGAAGGACCAGATCACGGACAGCAGTGCAAGTTATTATTTTACCGTTCTGGAAGAAGAACCGGCGGTTTATAAAGAACTGACATATGCAGAAGGAAGCTATGCATTTTCGGCAGCAGCAGGCGCTGCGGGAGATGCTACCTCCATCACGGTGAGCGAGGCCTACGGCAGCAGATACGGAAACTATCAGATCGATCTGGAAGGCGTCCTGACGGCAGGCGGCGTTACGATCAACGGAGAGACGCAGACGATCTCCGGAATGATCCTGGAGACAAGCGCAGGAAACTTCGGCCTTGCATGCCTTGAGAACTACTGGCTGGGAACAAGAGTCACGGACGTGGAGGTGGCCTTCTCCGCAGAAGGAGCGACTGTTCTGACGAACCACGGAGGACTTCCGTTCAAACAGTTTGCCGGCCTGAACGGCGCGACGGTAAACGGCGTGAAGATCATCACGGATAAGGGAATCTATAACGTATCCTGCAGCGTGGCGCTGAAACCATATTATACGGGAACAGTCAGCGCGATACAGACAGGCGAAAAACAGATTACGCTGAAAGGGCTTCCGTCAGATCTGGAAAACGGAAGAGCGACGGTTTCCTATTCCTATCAGGAGGAAGGACAGCGCAGACCGACGACAGTAAAGATCGCGGAAGACGCAGAGATCGTCAACGGCGTTGTGGAGACAACAGAGGCGCTGGATCCGGAACGTACATACACAGTGACGATAGTATCAGATAATTACAGTGATATGACGGCGACGGTCACGGTGGCGGATCAGGAAACATATTACGTGACCATGAACGTTCCGTTCGATGAGTATTATGCGGCAGAAGGCGTAAATGATTACGTGGATGTCGTAACTACCGCGACGTCAAGCAAGTTCAAAGGAACGACAGGCCTCGCGAAGGGAACTTATAACAACGGCGAGTCCATCCTCGGCGTAACAGCGCCTGTGAAGATGGACAGGGATACATATCTGAAGATGCTGACGGCAGGAACAGTCGAGACGGATGACTACTATTTCACGGATCTCGAGGAAGAGCCGGCGGTATATAAGACGCTGACGCTTAACGAGGACGGAAGCTGCAGTTTCAGCGCGGCTGAGGGTGCTGCAGGAGACGCTTCCTCCATCACGGTGAGCGAGGCTTACAGCAGCAGATACGGAAACTATCAGATCGATCTGGAAGGCGTCCTGACGGCAGGCGGCGTTACGATCAACGGCGAGACGCAGACGATCTCCGGA
>DFHP01000177.1 GCA_002371335.1 Eubacterium sp. UBA3720 | reverse complement strand
TCAATAGGCGCTAACGCTTTTTATGGGTGTCGTAGATTAAAAAAAGCTGAATTGCCTGATTCATTAACTGAAATAAGTGATGGTTTGTTTTCTGGATGCAGACATCTGGAGAACGTAAAAATACCGGACAGCGTTAAAAGAATTGGGGCTGGTGCTTTTTCAGGGTGCGAGGAACTATATAGTATCAATATACCGACAAATGTTGAAGAAATAGGTTCATCCGCTTTTGCGGAATGTAAGAGCATCAGTACAATCTCATTACCTGACAAGTTAACCGTTATCAGCGAAGGAACATTTGAGGGATGTATACATCTTACTGAAATAATATTACCTGATAATGTGGAAAAGATTGAGTATCGGGCTTTTTATGGTTGCTGGAATATGGTAATAGATAGTTTTCCTGAAAAACTTAAGAGTATAGAAGATTATGCGCTTTATAATTGCTTTAAGTTAAAAGAGATAGAGCTTCCTGAAGGTTTTACAAGTATAGGTGAACATTCCTTTTCCGGAGGTGTAGAAAAGATAAAACTACCATCCACTCTGATTTCTATAGGGGAGGGTGCGTTTTCAGGAACCGACCTGAAATCTATAGTTATTCCTGAAGGAATAACAACAATACCAAGAGATACATTTAATTCGTGCGATCAGCTAAAAAGTATTGTTTTCCCAGAGGGGTTGATATCTATTGGATATAATGCATTTCGTGGATGTGCAATAAAGAATATTGAATTTAAAGGTGATATACCGGCAATTAACAATTATGCTTTTGAAGATGCCTCCGGAAGCGCATATTACCCTGCTGATAATGCCACATGGACTTCTGATAAAATGCTAAACTATGGAGGCACTATTCGATGGGCGTCTGATGAGGAATGTAGATATCAGGAGTTATTAATTGATGATGGTGTTTCTGAAAAATGCAGAGGAACAATTACGATAAAAGGTGTGGAATCAAGTGAGGGTATCGATTCTGTGCGAGTCGCCATCTGGAATGAAGAAGACCAATCTGACCTGAAATGGTATACTGCGAAGAAAACAGAAGAAGGAACCTATACATTATATTTTTCATATAACTCACCGGGAAAAGTAATGTATGGAGAGTTTAATGCACATGTTTATATGAAAAACGGCAAAGGCGCAGAGAATGCGATTGCGGATACATTTTATGCTAATTATGTTTCTTCAACGGAAATATATTACCTTAATGGAATAGATTACAGATATGTATATGATTTTGATTTTTTCCAGAAAAAGTATCCTGATGTCAGGGCAGCGTTTGGAGATGACCAGGAAGCTACATTAGAGAATTTTGTCAGATGGGGAATGCCGTCGGGCCGTCAGGGCAGTGAGGAGTTCAATGTGAACTACTATATGAAAAACTATCCATCACTAAAGAAGACCTACGGTAATAATCTTTCCGGATATTACATGCATTATATCTGGTGGGGAAAAGACGCGGGACTTGTAGCAGACAGACTGCTCCCGCATGAACCTGTGACAGAACAGAACGGAATCGATTACAGCGCGGTTTATAATTTTGATTTCTTCCAGACCAAATATCCTGATGTAAAAGCAGCGTTCGGGAACGACGATGAAGCAACCCTTGCAAATTTTGTCAGATGGGGAATAACGTCAGGCCGCCAGGGAAGCGAGGAATTTAACGTTAATTATTACATGAAAAATTACCCTTCTCTGAAGAGTACATATGGTAATAATCTGGAAGGATATTATATGCACTATATATGGTGGGGAAAAGCAGCCGGGCTTGTGGCAGACAAACTGCTCCCGCATGATCCCGTGACAGAACAGAATGGAATCGACTACAGCGCAGTTTATGATTTCGATTATTTCCAGACCAGATATCCTGATGTAAGGGCAGCATTTGGGGATGATGACGAAGCAACGCTGGCAAATTTTGTCAGATGGGGAATACCGTCAGGCCGCCGTGGAAGTGAAGAATTTGATGTAAATATATATAAAAACAACTATCCGGATCTGCAAGGCGTATATGGCGATAAACTGGAAGGATATTATATGCACTATATATGGTGGGGAAAAGCAGCCGGATTAGTAGCGAATAAAAAACTGTAAATCTGGAACAAATAAAAGATATAATATTGATTTACCAGACAGAAGGGTCGATGGAAGTCAGATGCATGACAGATACAAAGGGATTTCATCGGCCCGTTCTGTCTTATTCGATAAAAAGCATAAAGTGTCTACATAACGTTTCAAAGGTGGGTGAATGATAAAAAGGCCGAATTAATTGACGCTGATAGTTTAGTGTGCTAAAATGTCATCAGCTTTTCGGGAGGATACAGCATGAGTAAAGACATTCATAATGATTCCGTCACCAGATTATTCGAGGCGATCCTGACATTGAAAGATGTAGAAGAATGCTACACTTTTTTCGAGGATGCGTGCACTGTCAATGAGCTCAAAGCCATTGCGCAGCGTTTCGAAGTCGCCAGAATGCTGAAAGAGAATCAGACATATATGAAGATTTCCAGAATTACCGGTGCATCTACGGCTACGATCAGCCGCGTGAAACGTTCTCTGGATTACGGAGAGGACGGATACGAGATGGTGTTTTCAAGACTGGAAGAAAAAGAAAAAAACGAAACAGAACAAGAGCTGAATAATAATTTACAAACATAAAAAACTGCCCTGAGGGGGCATGTTTTTCTTTGTGAGGAGAAAAAATGATAGCGATCATTGATTATGATGCGGGAAATATCAAAAGTGTGGAAAAAGCGCTCCAGAAGCTGGGTGCGGATGTAATCGTGACCCGGGATCCCGATGAGATAAGAAAAGCCGGCAAAGTGATCCTGCCCGGAGTCGGAAGCTTTGGAGACGCTATGCAGAATCTTCATTCGTTCGGTCTGGTCCCTGTCATCAGGGAAGTGGTGGAAAAAGGAACGCCTTTTTTAGGCATCTGCCTGGGACTGCAGCTTCTCTTTGACAGAAGTGAGGAAAGCCCCGGGGTTGAAGGGCTTGGACTTCTGAAAGGTGAGATACTGCGTATTCCTGACGGGCCCGGTCTTAAGATCCCCCATATGGGCTGGAATTCGCTGGATCTTCATGGTGAGGGAAAACTGTTCAGAAATGTGCCCCGGAATGCGTATATGTATTTTGTGCATTCTTATTATCTGAAAGCTTCGGACCGCGATATTGTCAAGGCGACTGCAGAGTATGGGGTAACGATCGACGCCTCTGTGGAAAAGGATAATATTTTTGCATGTCAGTTCCATCCGGAGAAAAGCTCGGATATGGGAATGGATATTTTAAAAAGTTTTATGGAACTATGACGGGAGACTGGGCGTATGTTTACGAAGAGAATTATTCCCTGCCTGGATGTCAATGACGGCAGAGTAGTAAAAGGTGTTAATTTTGTCAATCTGAGAGACGCCGGAGATCCGGTGGAGATCGCCCAGGCCTATGACAGGGCAGGCGCGGACGAGGTGGTGTTCCTGGATATCACAGCCTCGAGCGATCACAGAAAGACAGTGGTAGATCTTGTACGAAGAGTTGCGGCAAATGTTTTCATTCCGTTTACTGTCGGGGGAGGTATCCGGACGGTGGATGATTTCAGGCTGCTTCTTCGGGAAGGCGCTGATAAGATATCTATTAATTCATCGGCAATCAACGATCCTCAGCTGATCAGCGACGCCGCATATAAATTCGGAAGTCAGTGCGTGGTGGTAGCCATCGACGCCAGAAGAAGAAAAGACGGCAGCGGATGGACTGTATATAAAAACGGCGGCCGCATCGACGTAGGGCTTGACGCGGTTGAATGGGCCGTGAAAGCGGAAAAACTCGGATGCGGAGAAATTCTGCTGACGAGCATGGACTGCGATGGTACAAAAGCAGGTTATGATATAGAGCTTACCAGAACGATCTCAGATGCGGTGAATATTCCGGTGATAGCCTCCGGCGGAGCCGGAACGATGGAGCATTTTTATGACGCCCTGACTGAAGGAGGCGCTGATGCCGCGCTGGCAGCTTCGCTGTTTCATTACAAGGAACTTGAGATCAGAGAAGTAAAGGAGTATCTGCGAAACAAGGGCGTACCGGTCAGATTATAAGGAGAAAAAATATGCCGGCAATATCCGGATTATGGGAGGAGAGCCTGCGGGAAGAATTCCGCAAGCCTTATTATAAGAAGCTGTTTGAAACAGTAAACAAGGAGTACCGGACGCACAGGATCTATCCGCCTGCGCAGGAGATTTTCAATGCGTTTCATTATACCCCGCTGGATCAGGTAAAGGTCGTGATCATCGGCCAGGATCCTTATCATGAAGAAGGACAGGCCGAGGGACTGTGTTTTTCCGTAAAACCGGGGATCCAGATACCGCCGTCTCTTGTAAATATATATAAAGAGCTGCATGATGATCTCGGGTGCTATATTCCGGATAACGGCAGCCTTGTGAAATGGGCCAGGCAGGGAGTATTGCTGCTGAACACCGTACTTACGGTGCGCGCTCATCAGGCGAATTCGCACAGGAATATCGGATGGGAGGAGTTCACCGACGCAGCCATTAAGGCAGCTGCGGCACAGGACCGGCCCATGGCGTTCGTGCTCTGGGGAAGACCGGCACAGCGTAAAAAAGAGATGATCACAAATCCGAAACATCTGGTCCTGGAAGCGCCTCATCCAAGTCCGCTTTCTGCGCACAGAGGTTTTTTCGGCAGCAGACCGTTTTCAAAGGTAAATAAGTATCTGGCGGATAATGATCTGGAGCCCGTTGACTGGCAGATCGAGAATATTTCGGAAAGATAATTTGTAATATGAAAGAAAACAATTTGGTAAAGAACGCGTCAGTTCTGATGATCGCAACCGTAATATCCCGTGTGATCGGCCTGATCTACCGCAGGCCTCTCGGTCAGGTGCTGGGAAATGTGGGACTTGGATATTATGGTTACGCCAGCAATCTTTATGCGATCCTTTTGCTGGTGTCATCCTACAGCATTCCTATGGCTGTATCGAAGATCGTTTCCGAACGTCTGGCTTTAAAGCAATATAAAAATGCGCAGAAGGTTTTTCGCGGCGCGCTGATGTATGCGGCGATCGTTGGCGGAATTGCAGCGCTGGTAGCTTTTTTCGGAGGAAGCATTCTGCTGCCGTCTAATCAGCAGAACGCGGTTCCCGCGCTGAGAGTTCTGGCGCCGACCATCTTTCTGGCGGCTGTTCTGGGCGTATTCCGGGGCTATTTTCAGGCGCATCATTCCATGACGCCCACTTCTATATCACAGATTCTTGAGCAGATCATGAATGCGATCGTCAGCGTTGCGGTAGCATATCTTCTGATCAGACATTTGGCGCCGGAGGGCGGTACGAAGGCGGCCATTTACGGAGCGGTGGGAGGCACCACAGGAACTGCTGCCGGCGTTCTTACGGGACTTCTCGTAATGCTTTTCATCTACATGCTCAACCGTCCTTATTTCAGAAAAGAAAAAAGAAAGGACACGCATAAAGGAGAGGAGACGTACGGTCAGGTATTCGGCATAATCTTTATGATGATCACGCCGATCATTTTTACGACCTTTGTAAATAACGCGGGAGCGTATCTGGACAGTTATATTTATTCTGCCATGCTGGACAGGCACATGTCGGCGGATGCTATTTCCGCGGCGTACGGCGAATACAGCAACTATTATATGCCGATCATAAACATACCTCTTGCACTGGCGTCAGCCAGTGCCTCGGCCATGATGCCGGAGGTTTCCGGAGAGTATGCGCTTCATGATCTTAATGCCGTCAACGGGAATGTGAATAAGACCATTCGTCTCACAATGTTCCTGTGTATTCCATCTATGGTGGGAATGACCGTACTGGCGTATCCGATCATGGGAGTGCTGTTTCCCTCATCCACAGATCTGGCCGGAAAGCTTCTGCTTACGGGAGCTGTCTATGTAGTATTCGCGGCGCTTTCCACGATCACCGGAAGCGTACTTCAGTCTATCGGAAAACAAAGAGTTACGCTAATAAACGCGGCTATTGCCCTGGTGCTGAATATAGTGATTCTGGCTGTCATGCTGATCCTGGCGCCAAAGCTCAGCATCTATGCGGTGATGCTGGCTAATATATTCTATGCGCTGATATACTGCATCGTAAACGACATCATGCTGCGCAAATATCTGGGATACCGCAATGAGTGGATCAAAACATATTTACAGCCGCTGATCGCTTCTGCCATTATGGGAGTGGCCGCTTACGGTATATATGAGGGGCTGTTCATGCTCACCAGAAGACCCTTTATCGCGCTTCTGGCAGCGGTCGTCGCAGCTGTCCTTCTTTATCTGATCGTCTATGTAAAGATATCGGGTACTACAAAGGAAGAGATGAGAAGATTCCCGATGGGGACGAAGCTTGTGCGCATTCTGCAGATCATTCATATCTATCATTAATGGGACGCTGCGTTCATAGAATGGCTGAAGAATGAAATACGGCGGTCACGGAATGTCTGAAGAATGAAACGCGGCGATCACTGAAGGGTTGCCTTAAAAAAAATCCTATGATATAATGACCGAAGATTTAGTATGTAAGGAGGAGAACCATGAAACATATAAAGACACTGAACACTAGAAATCTGCAGAATACAGTAAAAAAAGGCGGATGCGGTGAGTGCCAGACATCATGCCAGTCAGCATGCAAGACTTCCTGTACGGTAGGCAACCAGACATGCGAACAGACTAAATAAAACGAACACAAACACAGAATATTACGAGGTGTTCCGGAAAGCTTCTTTTCGGAACACCTCTTATCGTTGTCTGAAGGGGAAAGGATTTTTGATACATTTATATAAAAATAATGGATACAACATGGTCCTTGACGTAAACAGCAGTTCTGTCCATGTGGTAGATGACATCGTTTATGACGTTCTTATGTGCAAAGAGGCGGGAAACGATGACGCCGCCGCAGTGGAAGCCCTGAAGGGAAAATATCCTGAATCTGAATTGCGGGAGTGCTGTGAAGAGATACAGGAGCTTAAAGAGCAGGGTATGCTGTATACTGAGGATGATTATCGCCCGGCCATAGATCAGTTCGGTCAAAGGCCGACCGTAGTAAAGGCCCTCTGCCTGCATATCGCGCATGACTGTAATCTGGCATGCAGATACTGCTTTGCGGAAGAGGGAGAGTATCACGGCAGACGGGCGCTGATGTCCCTTGAAGTGGGAATGAAAGCGCTTGATTTTCTGATAGCCAATTCGGGAAGCCGAAGAAATCTGGAAGTGGATTTCTTTGGCGGAGAGCCGACGCTGAACTGGAATGTCGTGAAAGAGCTGGTGCGTTACGGCCGCCGGCAGGAGAAAAAATATAATAAAAATTTCCGTTTCACACTGACTACGAACGGCGTTCTTCTGAATGATGAGATCATGGAATTCTGCAACAGGGAAATGGGAAATGTGGTTCTGAGCATAGACGGACGAAAGGAAGTAAATGACAGAATGCGTCCGTTCAGAAAAGGACAGGGAAGCTATGATCTGATCGTTCCGAAATTCCAGAAATTTGCCGACAGCAGAAATCAGGATAAGTATTATGTGCGCGGAACATTTACGCATCATAATCTGGATTTTGCCGCGGACGTCATTCACATGGCGGATCTGGGATTCAAACAGATCTCCATTGAACCCGTAGTCGCGCCGCCTGAGATGGATTACGCGATCCGCAGGGAGGATGTGCCGATCATCAAGGAACAGTACGATATTCTGGCACAGGAGATCATACGGCGTGAGAAGGAAGGAAGAGGATTCAATTTCTTCCATTTCATGATCGATCTGACAGGCGGACCGTGCGTCTACAAACGCCTTTCAGGATGCGGATCAGGTACAGAATATCTGGCGGTAACGCCCTGGGGCGATCTGTATCCGTGCCATCAGTTTGTAGGCAAGGATGAGTTTTGCCTCGGTAATGTGGATACGGGAATCGTAAGACCTGATCTGGTACAGAAATTCAAACAGATCAATGTTTATTCAAAGAAGGAATGCAGCGAGTGTTTCTCCCGGTTTTTCTGCAGCGGAGGATGCGCGGCAAACTCCTATAACTTTACCGGCAATATAAACGATGTCTATGAGATCGGATGTGAACTGCAGAAGAAGAGGATCGAATGTTCACTTATGATAAAAGCTGCGCTGGCGCAGGATGAAGCGTAAACAGCGGCGCATATTCCGCTAGTGCCGCCTCGGTCGTGACAGGAAATATATCCTGGATTTATTAAGAAATGGCAGTTGTGAAAGCTTGAGGCCCGCATGATTTCCCGGCCGTATATATTTCACGATCTTCCAATAAAAAATGAGAAAGAGTTAATCAGCAAAGAGGAAAGAGTTATGAAGAAGAAACAGAGTATAGTTACCCTGATCGTGATGCTGATAATCACGATACTTCTGGGCTGTACGGTATTTCAGGGGTGGGGCTCGAAGCATACAGGCTCCATGAAGAACATCCGTACCGGTCTTGATCTGTCCGGCGGAGTCAGCATCACCTATGAAGCGACTGATGAGAATCCCTCGTCAGAAGATATGTCGGATACTATCTATAAGCTGCAGCAGCGTGTAGATCAGTACAGTACGGAAGCTCTGGTATATCAGCAGGGCGCAAACAGGATCAGCATTGAGATCCCGGGAGTTACGAACGCTAACGAGATCCTTGACGAACTTGGAAAACCGGGCTCCCTTGCCTTCTACGACGAAGAGGGCAACGAGGTATTAAGCGGTTCGGATGTCGCCAGTGCCGAGGGAGTGGCAAATCAGAATTCAACTACAGGCGCTCATGAGTATCTGGTAGAGCTCTCCATGACGGAAGAGGGCAAAGAGAAATTCGCTCAGGCGACTTCTGAGAACGTGGGAAAACAGATCTCTATCGTTTACGACGGAGAGACGGTAAGTTCTCCGGTGGTAAATGAAGCGATCACCGGCGGAAAGGCACAGATTAGCGGCATGAGCAGCATTGAGGAAGCTAAAAACCTTGCTGCCTATATCCGTATCGGTTCACTGTCTCTCGAACTGGAAGAGATATATTCCAACGTAGTTGGAGCACAGCTTGGAGAAGAGGCTCTCAGCACTTCCGTGGTCGCCGGTATCATCGGAGTTCTTCTGGTAGTACTGTTCATGATCCTGATCTACAGGGTTTCAGGACTCGCCGCAGGATGGGCTCTTATCATCTTTGCGATGCTGGATCTGACAGCATTGAATGCTTTTGACCTTACGCTTACCCTTCCGGGAATCGCGGGCGTTATACTGACCATCGGTATGGCGGTCGACGCGAACGTCATTATTTATACGAGAATGAGGGAGGAGCTGACTGCGGGACGCAATACGCGTCAGGCTATCAAAGCAGGTTTCAGCAAAGCCTTTTCTGCCATTTTTGACGGAAACATCACGACGCTGATCGCGGCGGCTGTTCTTTATTTCCTGGGAACAGGTACGATCAAAGGATTTGCCACCACTCTTGCAATGGGTGTTGTTCTGTCTATGTTTACGGCTCTGGTGATCTCCAGACTGCTCAGTTATGCTTTCTGCGGTCTTGGTATCACTGATATCAAATATTACGGAACTATCAAAGAACGTAAGATAAAAGATTTCATAGGAAAGAAGGCCATCACATTCGGCATTGCGATCATTCTTATCATATCTGCGCCGGTTGGAATGATGATCAATAAGAATAGTACAGGACGTTCGCTGAATTACAGTCTTGACTTTATCGGCGGTACGGCTACGACGGTAGCGTTTGATAAGGATATGTCTCTGGCAGATCTGGACAAGGAAGTTCAGCCGGTCGTATCGGAAGTTACCGGAGACGCCAATATTCAGTTCCAGAAGGTGACAAGCTCCAATAACGTCATCATCAAGACCAGAGAGCTTAGTGTGGATGAGAGAGAGGAACTGAATGAGAAGCTGATAGAAAACTTTGAAAATCTGAAAGCAGAGGATATCACAGCAGAGAACATTTCCTCGACAATCTCAGGAGAGATGAGGAATAACGCGACCCGCGCCGTAGTGATCGCTGTCATCTTTATGCTTCTTTACATTTTTATCCGGTTCCGCGATATGCGTTTTGCATCCAGTGCGGTCTTCGCGCTTCTGCACGATATCTCGATCGTTCTGGCGTTCTACGTATGGTCCAGGTTCTCAGTCGGAAGTACGTTCATTGCAGTCATGCTGACGATCCTTGGTTACTCCATTAACGCTACGATCGTTATATTTGACCGTATCAGGGAGGATCAGGTCGTTCACCGCGGATCCACACAGAAAGTGATCGTCAACAGCGCCATTACGGAAACTCTGACCCGAAGCCTGTACTCTTCGTTCACCACATTCATTACGGTGTTCGTACTGTTTATCATGGGCGTTCCTTCGGTGAAAGAGTTCTCGCTGCCGATCATCATCGGTATCGTAGCCGGCGCATACTCATCTGTATGTGTGACCGGACCGCTGTGGTATATCATGAAGACAAAGATCGGTAAGGTGCGCATAATAGACGAAGACAGTCCGGCGCCTGCCGAAGAAGGAACCGAAGCCGGAAAGGATGAAGCATCTTCAGACGTGAAGTCTGCAAAAACAGGCAAAAAGGCAAAGAAAGACAGAAGTCAGCTTCAGAGTACAAAACCGAAAAAAGGCAACAGAAGAAAATAAAGTGTTCATACGGGCTGCTGCATGTAAATGCGGCGGCCTGTGTTTTTTCCGGAAGAAACATTACATCATAATCAGCATGAACGGGCGTCTGCGGAAGTCCGGAGCAGAGCAAATGAAGATTTCCGGAAGGAAGCATGAATAGCGGAGAAGATTTCCGGGAGGAAGTATGAATGACGGAAAACTGGGTGATAGCGGCGAAACGGGCCGATTTTAACGCAATAGGGCAGAAATTTGGCATAGACCCTGTGATTGCCCGTCTGATCAGGAACAGAGATGTCGTCGGCGACGAAAACATTGAGAAATATCTTCACGGAACGCTGGATGATCTTTATGATCCGGCAGAGATGAAGGATCTGGTAAAGGCGTCGGAGATTCTATCTGACTATATTAGCAATAATAAAAAGATACGGATCATCGGCGATTATGATATCGATGGCATCATGTCTTCCTATATCCTCGTAAAAGGGCTGGGACGCCTTGGGGCAGACGCGGATGTAAGGATCCCGGATAGAATGACTGACGGCTATGGGCTGAATGAAAGGCTGATCAGGGAAGCGAAGGATGACGGCAGAGAGCTGATCATCACGTGCGATAACGGGATCGCGGCCTCATCCGAAATCGCTCTGGCAAATGAGCTGGGAATAAAGGTCATAGTTACGGATCATCATGAGATCCCTTATGAAACGGAAATCGATGAAAACGGCGGCGAAACCAGAAAATACCATCTGCCGCCGGCAGAGGCGGTGGTCGATCCGAAGCAGCCGGACTGCGGATATCCATACAAGGGGCTCTGTGGAGCCGGCGTAGTCTTTAAACTGATCTCTTTTATGTATTCAATGCATGGCGTACCTGAAGCGGAGGCGGAGGAGCTGCTCGAGTATACGGCGTTTGCCACGATCGGAGACGTCATGGAGCTGACAGATGAAAACCGGATCATCGTCCGCGAGGGCATACGGCGGCTTCGGAAGACCGGAAACGCGGGACTTCGACAGCTGATCCTGCTGAACAATCTGGATCCGGAAAGGATCGATGTGTATCACATCGGGTTTGTTCTCGGTCCGTGTATGAATGCAAGCGGCCGTCTGAACACAGCTATGCATGCGTTGTCCATGCTCATGGCCGAAACGGAGCAGGAAGCCGCGGCGAAAGCCGGAGATCTGATAGCCCTGAACGCCAGCAGAAAGGATATGACTCTGCGGGGAGAAGAACAGGCAGTGGAGATCCTGGAGACAACAGATGCGGGAAGGGATCGTGTCCTTGTGGTCTATCTTCCGGACATCCATGAATCTATTGCAGGGATCATTGCGGGAAGGATAAAGGAAAAATACCATAAGCCTGTATTTGTTCTGACCGACTCCCGCGACGGGGTAAAAGGGTCGGGGCGCTCTATCGAAAGCTATGATATGTATGATGAACTCTGCAGGGTGAAGGAATGCTTCACAAAATTCGGCGGTCATAAAATGGCGGCAGGCGTCTCCATGAACAGCGGTGAGGTGGATGTATTCAGAGAAAAGATCAATGCGAACTGTAAACTGACGCGGGAGGATATGATTCCTAAAGTAGTGATAGACGTTGCAATGCCGATCGGGTATATCTCGGAAAAACTCATAGAACAGATAAATATCATGCAGCCCTTCGGGGTGGCAAATACAAGACCTGTTTTTGCGGAAAGCAAGGTGAACGTTCTGTACCCGAAAGTCATCGGAAAAAACAGGAACGCCGTAAGAATGGTCGTGAAAAACAGGCTCGGCCATCAGATAGAGGCGATCTACTTCGGAGAAGGAGATGAGTTTGTAGATTATGTAAGCTCCCACCGGGAAATATCTATCATTTATTATCCGGAGATCAATACGTTCCGCGGAGCCGGTACGCTGCAGATACAGATCAGGAAGTACAGATGAGCGAAGGTCAGCGGGGTCGTCAAAGGTCAATGGAAAGCGGCGAATATTGATTCTCGGATTCAATAATGATATACTATTTTTTACTATATTATCATGCTTGAAATAACGGTTTAGTGTTTATTTTTTTGCCAAAACAGAATATTTGGCGTAAATTGTGCAGAAAGAAAGGATAAAAAAACGTCATGAAGAAATTAGAAGATTATGTAGTAAGTATTCCGGATTTTCCGGAGAAAGGTATTATTTTCCGTGATGTCACCAGTGTGCTCCAGGATGCCGATGGACTTCAGCTGGCTATTAATTCACTGCAGAACTTCCTGAAAGACGTTGAATGTGATGTGATCGTAGGAACAGAATCCAGAGGGTTTATTTTTGGAATGCCGATCGCATATAATTTGCACAAACCATTTGTACTTGTAAGAAAAAAAGGAAAACTGCCCAGAAAAACTGTTGCCAAGGAATACGACCTCGAGTACGGCTCAGCTACTATTGAAATGCACGCCGATTCGATCAAACCCGGACAAAAGGTTGTTCTCGTAGATGATCTGATCGCCACGGGCGGAACGATTGAGGCCGCAGCGGAGCTGGTGGAAGGCCTTGGAGGCGAAGTGGTAAAGATGGTATTTGTCATGGAACTTGCAGGTTTGAAAGGCAGAGAGAGACTTGCGAAATATGACATTGACTCTGTCATTATCTATGACGGAAAGTAATGTCTGAAGGAGCCCCGTCAGAACTTGCTGTAGTAAAGAGGTGTTTGCATGGGAACAGAAATGGATGCGGTCAGAGACGAAAAGTTAAGAAAAGAAATTGCTGCTGTGGATGCGAATGTTCGTCAGATGGATGATTTCACCACGCCTGAAGAGCTTTACAGAGTCCTTCTGGAAAGTGTAAAGAAGTACCATGCCGCTGTAGATGTAGGTTTTCTGGAAAAGGCGTATCGCGTAGCCTGCGAGGCCCACAAAGATCAGAAAAGAAAATCAGGAGAACCCTATATTATTCATCCGCTCTGCGTAGCCATCATAATGGCTGACCTGGAGATGGATAAGGAAAGCGTGGCCGCCTGCCTTCTGCATGATGTGGTGGAAGATACTGTCATGACGAAGGAAGAGCTGGCGAAGGAATTCGGACCCGAGGTCGCCGAGATAGTGGACGGCGTCACGAAACTGGGACAGTTTTCCTATAAGGCCGACGCGGAGGAGAAACAGGCCGAAAACCTTCGAAAGATGTTCCTGGCTATGTCGAAGGATATCCGCGTCATACTTGTAAAGCTGTGCGACCGGCTTCATAACATGCGGACCATGCAGTATATGAAACCTGAAAAGCAGAAAGAGAAATCCAGAGAGACGCTGGATATCTATTCTCCGATAGCGGGCAGGATCGGCCTTGCAAAGATCAAGAACGAGCTGGATGATCTGGCCCTGAAATATCTGGAACCCGAGGCCTACTATGATCTGGCGAAACAGATCGATGAGCGCAGGGACGAAAGAGAACGGTTTATCGGACAGATAGTGGAAGAGGTGAGCAATCATATCCGCGAGGACGGCATACACGCCCAGATAAGCGGAAGGGCAAAACATTTCTTTAGTATCTATAAAAAAATGGTAAACCAGAAGAAACGTCTGGATCAGATCTACGATCTTTTTGCGGTGCGCATCATCGTAGATACGGTAAAAGACTGTTACGCCGCCCTTGGCGTCATCCATGAGATGTATACGCCGATCCCGGGAAGATTCAAGGATTATATAGCGATGCCGAAACCGAATATGTACCGTTCGCTTCATACGACGCTGATCGGTCCGAAGGGAAGGCCCTTTGAGATACAGATCAGAACCTTTGAAATGCATCGTGTAGCCGAATACGGTATCGCAGCACACTGGAAATACAAAGCCGCCTCTGACGGAATGCAGTCCTCCGGAGAAGATGAGGAGGAGAAGCTGAACTGGCTGCGGCAGATCCTTGAGTGGCAGCAGGATACGGATGATAATTATGATTTCCTTGATCTGGTAAAGAATGATCTGAACCTGTTCAATGAAAATGTTTACTGTTTCTCGCCGAACGGAGATATTAAGGCCCTGCCCAGCGGATCCGTGACCATCGATTTTGCCTACGCGATCCATTCCGCCATCGGAAACAAAATGGTAGGCGCCCGCATCAACGGAAAGCTGGTGCCGATCGAGACGGTGCTTCAAAACGGAGACCGTGTGGATATCATCACTTCTCAGAACTCCAGAGGTCCCAGTCGTGACTGGCTGAAGATTGTCAAGAGCACACAGGCCAGAAATAAGATCAACCGCTGGTTCCGGGAGAAAAACAGAGAAGAAAACATAGTCAGAGGAAAAGAACTGCTCTCTAACTATGCGAGGCTGAAAAATAAACCGCTTGCCGAGCTTCTGAAGCCACAGTATATCGAAACAGTGATTAAAAAATACGGATTTTCAGACTGGGATTCGGTTCTGGCAGCCATCGGACACGGCGGACTGAAGGAAGGCCAGGTGCTGAACCGCCTGTATGATTGCCTGCAGAAGGACAGGGCAGAAAACATCACTGATGAAGAGGTGCTGGAGGTCGGAAATACTCTTGAGGGAGTTTCAGAGGACAGCCGTCACAAGGGTGGCATTAAGGTCCGGGGCATCAGCGACCTTTCGGTAAGATTTTCCAAATGCTGCAGTCCCATACCGGGGGATGAGATCGTTGGTTTTGTAACCAGGGGACGGGGAGTGACCATTCACAGAACTGACTGTGTAAACATCATGAGTCTGCCTGAGACAGAAAGAGAACGTCTGATCGAAGCGGAATGGGCGCCCGAATCCGAAGGAACGCAGGCCTATACCGTGGAGATCAGTATATATGCAAATAACAGGACAGGTCTCCTGGTGGATGTGTCCCGTCTGTTTTCGGATCATAAGATCGATCTTAGCGCGATCAACGTGAGGACGAATAAACAGGGCTACGCCACGATCGATATGACGTTTGATATTAACAGCCGGTCTGAGCTGACGGATCTGATGAACAGGATACGCCAGATCGACAGCGTCCTTGAAGTAGACCGTGCCAAGGGATGATCGGAAAAAGGAGTAAGTAATGGCTGGTTTTGAAGTTTACAGCGAAGTCGTCGGAATGGTAGCGACGAATTGCTATTTTATAAAAAATACAGAGACAGATGAGATGATCATTGTGGATCCGGCAGACCAGGCCGCCCTGCTCATCAGAAGGATCGACGAACTGGGAGGAAAGCCGGCGGGAATCCTTCTGACACATGGACATTTTGATCATATCCTGGCAGTGAAGGCACTCAGAAGTCAGTATAATATCAAAGTTTATATCCATGAAAAGGATGAGGATGTGATGGATAATCCGATGCTGAACCTGTCCGGGATGTGGAGCACTCCCTGCAGTGCGCATGCGGATGTGCTGGTGAAGGAAGGCGATATTCTGGAACTCGCGGGATTCAGGATCAAAGTATATCATACGCCGGGCCATACGCACGGAAGCTGCTGTTATTATTTTGAAAATGAGAAGTTCCTGATCTCTGGAGATACCATATTTTTCGGGTCATACGGACGGACTGATTTTCCAACCTCCAGTCAGAGAGACATAGAGAACAGCGTCCGTCGTATGCTGAGCATTCTTCCGGACGATACCGTTATCTATCCGGGACATGATTCATATACTACGGTGGCGAATGAAAAACGGATCAATCCGCTTGCGCCGTGACAGATGAAACGTTAGGAGAATTGTACTTGTCGGATATAATACTGCAGTTTAATGAGAAAAACTTCGAATATGATGTCTATCATCTGATACAGGCATTTTATCCGGGGACAAACATAAAAACAATATATGAGACAGATGATCGGGAAATACCTCAGGGGACGGAAGAAATGAAATTTTCCGTCCGGTATGGCAGAGAAGACATTCTTTTCTGCGTGGAGAAGATCCGGAACGCGCACACAGAGGTCCTTTTCAGAAAGAGCTGCCGCCTGAATGCTCCCGATGATCGGATCAGTACCAAGAACCAGCTGAAAAGGCTGGTTTATTCGGGTCTGACGGAATTGACGGGAAAGAAGCTCCCATGGGGAAATCTTACGGGAATACGCCCGGTAAAGATCCTTCGTTCCAAGCTGGATGAAGGATATGCGCCTGATGAAGCAGCCGCATATATGCAGGAAACATATAATGTGGGCGATGAGAAGACAGCTCTTGCGCTGGAAGTCGCCGTAAGGGAAAAAAAGCTGCTCGATGAGATCAGACCGCAGGAGGGATACAGCCTTTATGTAGATATTCCTTTCTGCCCCAGCATCTGTCTGTACTGCTCCTTTGGTTCACATCTGATCAGCCGGTGGAATGACTATGTTCCGCGATATCTGGAGTCGCTGTTCAGGGAACTGGATATGATCGCGGAAGCGATGAAAGGAACACGCCTTGACACTGTATATATAGGCGGAGGAACGCCCACATCCATCAGCGCGCAGCATCTGAACAGTCTGCTGGATCATATAGGAAGTAAGTTTCCACTCGGGGAACTGAAGGAATTTACCGTCGAGGCCGGAAGACCGGATACGGTGACAGAGGAGCATCTCAGAGTTCTCCGGGATCATCCTGTCAGCAGGATCTCGATCAATCCGCAGACGATGAACCAGAAAACGCTGGATATCATTGGTCGGCGCCATACTGTGGAGGAAACGGCAGAACGCTTTCACCTGGCGAGGAAACTGGGCTTTGACAATATAAACATGGATATTATCGTAGGACTTCCCGGAGAAGGCAGGGATGAGATCCTTCATACGCTGGAAGAGATCAGATCGCTTGATCCTGACAGCCTGACTGTGCATTCACTGGCGCTGAAGAGAGCGACGAGACTTGCCCTGTTCAAAGACCGGTATAAGGACATTTCGTTTGATAATTCGGCAGAGATCATGCGCTGTACGGACGACGCGGCGCGGAAAATGAGAATGCATCCATATTATCTTTACCGGCAGAAAAACATAGCGGGAAATTTCGAAAACGTAGGCTACGCCCGGGAAGGAAAGGATGGCATTTATAATATCCTGATCATGGAAGAAAAACAGACGATCATGGCGGCGGGCTGCGGCGGTTCGACGAAATTCGTCACCAACGGGGGAGCAAACATAGATCGAGTGGAAAATGTGAAGGATCTGAAAAATTACATCGAAAGAACGGATGAAATGATCGAAAGAAAACGTATCGGTATTGACAAGTTTCTTTCATAAATATAAATTAACTAAGTATGATTAAACAGGAGGCTATGAATCATGGCATTAAAGAAAAAGCCTGTTACGGGCATGAAGGATATTCTTCCCGCGGAGATGGAGATCCGTGACTATGTCATTTCAATGATAAAAAGGACATACGCTCAGTTCGGATTCACGTCCATGGAGACTCCCTGCGTGGAGCATATCCAGAACCTGAACAGCAAACAGGGCGGCGAGAATGAAAAGCTGATCTTTAAGATCCTTAAAAGAGGCGAAAAACTCCGCATCAATGAAGCCAGAGAGGAAATAGATCTGGTTGACGGCGGACTTCGTTATGATCTGACGGTTCCGCTTTGCCGTTATTACGCGAACAACGCAAATGAGCTGCCGTCACCGTTCAAGGCGCTGCAGATGGGCAATGTATGGAGAGCTGACAGACCACAGAGAGGACGTTACAGACAGTTCATGCAGTGTGACATCGATATTCTCGGCGAAGCGTCAAATATTGCGGAGATCGATCTGATACTGGCTACGACCACATTGCTTGGCCAGCTTGATTTCCATAACTTTACCATCAGGATCAATGACAGACGGATACTTAAGGCTATGGCCGCGTACAGCGGTTTTCCGGAGGAATCGTATGATAACGTTTTTATCACTCTGGATAAGATGGACAAGATCGGTCTGGACGGCGTGGCTGTTGATCTCAGAGAGCAGGGATTTGCGCAGGAGTCTATCGATAAATATCTGGAACTTTTCAAGCTGATCACGCCGGATACAAAAGGCGTGGAGACAGTCAAAGAGCGCCTCGGAGGATTCCTTGATCCTGAGTATGCTGATGGTCTGATCACGATCATCAACAGTGTCGAGGCAGTAAAGAACGCAGATTTCAGAATGGCATTTGATCCTACGCTGGTCCGCGGAATGTCTTATTATACGGGTCCTATATTTGAGATCTCAATGGATGAGTTCGGAGGATCTGTCGGGGGCGGTGGACGTTATGACGAGATGATCGGAAAATTTATAGGGCAGAAAGTCCCGGCCTGCGGATTTTCCATCGGCTTCGAACGTATCGTCATGCTCCTTCTGGAAAGAAATTATCAGGTGCCTGAAAAACCGCAGAAAACAGCATATCTTCTGGATAAAAAACTGTCACCTGAACAGATCCGGGACGCTGTGTCTTCCGCTATGAAGGAGCGCGCCGAAGGCAAAGCTGTAAACCTTCTCGTGATGAAGAAAAACAAAAAATTCCAGAAGCAGCAGTTGGAGGCCGAGGGATATACGGAATTTAAAGATATATATGCGGACGCTTTAAAATAAAAAGGTCTTCAGGATAAAGATTAAAAACTTCCCACATTTTATTTCTGAAACAGTTGTCATCATGAAATGGGAAGTTTTAGTAAAGATCTTTAAGAAACAGTAGGATGTAAGGAAAAAGAATATTTAAAAGGTGAGGAGAAAAAATGGCAGAGTCTATGAAGGGCATGCAGCGTACCTGCAGATGTGCCGAAGTGACAGAAGAGATGATCGGGGAAAAAGTTACCCTGATGGGATGGGTACAGAAAAGCCGCAATAAAGGCGGTATCGTTTTTGTTGATCTTCGGGATAGAAGCGGTATCATGCAGGTGATCTTTGAAAACGGACCTATCGATGAGGAGGGGTTTGAGAAGGCTGCAAAGCTTAGAAGTGAATTCGTCATAGCAGTGACCGGTACGGTTCAGAGAAGAGCAGGCGCGGTTAATACGAAACTTGCCACAGGTACAATGGAAGTTACTGCTGAATATATACGCATACTGGCAGAAGCGGAAACGCCGCCTTTCCCGGTGGAGGAGAACAGCAAGACAAAAGAAGAGCTTCGTTTGAAACATCGTTATCTGGACCTGAGACGTCCTGATGTGCAGCGCAATCTCATCCTGCGCTCAAAGGCAGCGTATCTTACCCGTGAATTCTTTAATAAAGAGGGATTCCTTGAGATCGAGACGCCTATGCTGGGAAAGAGTACACCGGAAGGAGCCAGAGATTACCTCGTACCGAGCCGTGTGCATCCCGGCAGCTTTTACGCGCTGCCGCAGTCTCCGCAGCTGTTCAAACAGCTTTTGATGGTTTCCGGATATGACCGGTATATACAGATCGCGAGATGCTTCAGGGATGAAGACCTTCGTGCTGACCGTCAGCCTGAGTTTACACAGATCGATATGGAGCTTTCTTTCGTCGACGTGGACGATGTGATCGATGTCAATGAGAGATATCTGAAATATCTGTTTAAGGAAGCGCTCGGAGTGGAAGTGCAGACGCCGATCCCGCGAATGACATGGAAGGAAGCTATGGACCGCTTCGGTTCCGATAAGCCGGATCTCCGCTTCGGTATGGAGCTGGTCAATGTTTCCGACATTGCGAAGGATCTGGATTTTGTCGTATTTAAAAATGCCCTGGAGAAAAAAGACGGTTCCGTACGCGGAATCAACGCGAAAGGCCAGGGAGGCCTTGCCCGCAAAAAAATAGATAAGCTGGTAGAATTCGCCAAGGGCTGCGGCGCCGGCGGACTTGCGTATATCGCGATAAAAGAGGATGGAAGCAGGAAATGCTCCTTTGCCAAATTTGTCAGCGAAGAAGAACAGCAGAGGCTGATAGACGCGATGGACGGACAGGCAGGAGATCTCCTTATCTTTGCGGCTGACAGGAATAAGATCGTATGGAATGTTCTGGGCGCTCTCCGTCTCCAGTTTGCTGAACAGATGGGACTTCTGGATCCGAATGACTACCGCTTCGTATGGATCACCGAATTCCCGCTTCTGGAGTGGTCCGATGAGGAGAATCGCTTTATGGCCATGCACCATCCGTTTACAATGCCTATGGAAGAGGATTGGGACAAGATCGACTCCGATCCGGGCGCGGTCCGCGCGAAAGCATACGATATTGTTCTCAACGGAAATGAGATCGGAGGCGGATCGGTTCGAATCCATCAGAACGATATTCAGGAAAAAATGTTTGAGGTACTTGGTTTTACAAAAGAACAGGCCTGGGAGCAGTTCAGTTTCCTGTTAAGCGCATTCAAGTACGGAGTTCCGCCGCATGCAGGACTTGCTTACGGACTTGACCGTCTTGTCATGCTGATGGCAAAAGCAGATTCTATCAGAGACGTCATTGCATTCCCGAAGGTAAAGGACGCTTCATGTCTTATGACAAACGCGCCTGCCCCGGTGGAAGAGAAACAGCTTGAGGAGCTTGGGATCACAGTTCCCGAAACTGAAGAGTAAATCAGTGGACTGCCTTCGTGTTTAAATGAGGGAGCGGAGAGGACGCCGGTTCCTCCGGGCAGTGATACAGTGAACGGAGAAGGTATGAAAAGAAGAGATTTTATATATTCTTCCAGGGACGGGCAGACAAAGATCCATGCTCTGGAATGGATCCCGGATGGAAAAGTAAAGGGCGTTGTTCAGATCTGTCATGGTATGATCGAATTTATAGGCCGCTATGACCGATTCGGTACATTTTTGGCTGAAAACGGTTATTATGTGGTGGGCAATGACATACTGGGCCACGGCGCATCGGTCATATCCGAGGCTGATCACGGATTTTTCGCTCATCCTGACGGAAACGCCTGCGTGATAGGCGATTTTCGCAATCTGCACAGATATACAATGAGGAAGTATCCTGATGTTCCATATATAATGCTGGGGCACAGCATGGGGTCCTTTCTTGTGAGACAGTATATTACCCGTTTCGCAAAAGACCTTTCGGGAGTCATCGTTATGGGTACCGGATACCAGACTGACGCCCTGCTGAAAACTGCGATCCTCCTCTCTAAGATTCTGGGAAAAGCATTTGGGTGGGATTCTGAGAGCAGGATCATGGACAAGCTGGTGCTTGGTTCGTACAACAAGCCCTTTGAACCGGCACGTACGCCCTACGACTGGCTGACCAAAGACGAAGAGATCGTAGACGCATATGCGGTCAATCCCTGGAATACTTTTAAATTTACTGCCAACGCATATTACAGCATGTTTGCCGGCATAGAGAAGTCCCAGAAAAAAGAAGCCCTGGAAAAAATCCCTGTCAAGCTTCCGATGCTGCTCGTGTCAGGTGCGGAAGATCCTGTAGGAGACATGGGAAAAGGCGTGGAAAAGGTATATCAGATGTATAAGGACCTGGGAATGACCGACATAGAAATGAAGCTGTACGAAGGCGACCGGCACGAAATTCTTAATGAAACAGATTACTTGCGGGTGCAGGATGATCTGCTTGCGTGGATAGAAAAAATATCATAACAAAGGATCTGAGGCTGCCGCTCTCTCTTTCACATGACAGAGGTACGGCAGCCTCAGCTTTATCTCAGTGTGAGAAGCCCCCGCTTCTTAAGCGGCGGGTTATGACAGATACTTTCTGTAAACTTCGCCTTGCGATTCCGCATCGGATTTATTATACTGAGATTGGTTTGCAAGGATGCCGGCGGGTGTGCTGAAGTACGTACCGGGAAAGATATCCCGAAGCGCCGGCGGATAAAATAGGTATCGCGAGCAAGACTTTGTTCCATGAAAGAAACAGGGAGGATTTATGAATATTCTGTTTTTTCTGACGCCAAAGAGCGAGGTGGCACATGTGTTTGAGGATTATACGCTCAGAGAAACCCTTAACACAATGGAGAGGAATAAATATACGGCCGTTCCCATACTAAACAGAGAAGGTAAGTACAGAGGAACTGTGACTGAAGGAGATCTGCTTCGGGCCATCACTTCAAAAGAAGGCATCAGTCTCCACGATGTGGCAAATCTGCCCATCCATAAAATATGGAGAAGACATGATATGATCCCGGTCAGAGCGAACAGCAACATCGAGGATCTGGTAAATGTATCCATGAGGCAGAACTTTGTACCGGTCGTGGATGATGAGGATGTGTTCATTGGAATCATAACCAGGAAATCCATCATTAATTACTGCTATAAACACAGTTCTATTTATATAGAAAAAACCCTGAAACTGAATGAACAGCATATGAATGAGTCAGGAAAGTCCGAATAGATCCGGACTTTTCTTTAACGCCGGCGACGGGAATCCGTGCAGGTATTTCAATTAAACAGCATTGCGGATGAACGAGTGATGCGGATGAAGGAGGAGTAAATGAAGAGGATCATTGACAGAATCAAAGAGGAGACGGAGGCGGCTTTTGAGGAGGCCGGATTTGACGCTTCTTTCGCACTGGTGACTGTTTCAAACCGTCCCGATCTGTGTGAATATCAGTGCAACGGAGCTATGGCAGCGGCAAAGACCTACAAGACCGCACCCAGAAACATAGCGGAAAAAGTTGCGCCCGCGCTTCAGGAAAAAGCTATCTGCAAGGAGGTTTCCGTCGCCGGTCCCGGATTTATAAATATAAAACTGTCGGATGAGTTTCTGGCAGCATATATGCAGGAGATGTGTGCGGATCCTGAGCTTTCCGTAAATAAAACTGTATCGCCAAAAACCATCATAATTGATTACGGCGGTCCAAATGTGGCAAAACCTCTTCATGTAGGACATCTTCGCTCCGCGATCATAGGTGAAAGTATAAAGAGAATGGGACGCCGCATGGGCGACACTGTGATAGGAGACGTACATCTGGGAGACTGGGGACTGCAGATGGGTCTTATCATTACGGAGGTCCATGAGAGACATCCCGAGCTTCCGTATTTTGATGAAAGCTTTGAGGGTGAATATCCTTCAGAGGCGCCTTTTACTATCGGCGAGCTGGAAGAGATCTATCCTGCCGCCAGCGCGAAATCGAAAGAAGACGAAGTATACAAGGCAAAAGCATTACATGCGACAAACGAACTACAGAGAGGCAGAAGGGGTTACATGGCGCTGTGGAACCACATAATGAATGTCTCTGTAACGGATCTGAAACGCAATTATAAAAAACTGAACGTAGAGTTTGATCTCTGGAAAAAAGAATCCGACGCTCAGCCCTATATTCCTGATATGATCCAAATGATGAAGGACAAAGGTTTTGCCCGTGAAGATCAGGGCGCGCTTGTCATCGATGTGAAAGAGGAGACAGATACAAAGGAGATCCCCCCGTGTATACTGCTGAAATCCGACGGATCATCCCTTTATGCAACGACTGATCTGGCAACGATCGTCGAGAGAATGAAACTCTATGATCCTGATGAGATACTGTACGTGGTCGATAAACGTCAGGAAATGCACTTCACGCAGGTATTCCGCGCCGCGCGAAAGACCGGACTTATCACGGATAAGACAAAAACATCTTTCCTTGGCTTCGGCACCATGAACGGAAAAGACGGAAAACCTTTCAAGACCCGCGAGGGCGGCATCATGCGTCTGGAAAACCTGATCGAAGATATCGACCGCGAAATGTATAAAAAAATCGTGGAGAATCGCAGCGTAAAGGATAAGGATGCAGAGAAAACAGCAGAGATCGTAGGACTTTCAGCGATCAAATATGGTGACCTTTCAAATCAGGCGTCCAAAGATTATATATTTGATATAGACAGATTCACATCCTTTGAGGGAAATACAGGTCCGTACATACTTTATACCATCGTACGTATCAAATCCATACTTACCAGATATAAAGAAGAAGGCGGCGTCATCGAAGGAAAGATCCTTCCTCCGGCAGGTGAAGCGGAGAAGAATCTGATGCTGCAGACGGCACGTTACAATGAAGCCATGGAAAACGCGTATGCGGAGAAGGCGCCTCATAAGATCTGCGCTTATATTTATGAGCTTTCAAATCTGCTCAACAGTTTCTATCACGGAACAAAGATCCTTTCAGAGAAAGACGAAGACCGAAGGACTTCATGGATCATGCTTCTGGATCTGGTCAGAAGAGTACTGGAAGACGCGATAGACGTTCTCGGCTTTGAAGCGCCGGAGAGAATGTGACATTCTTTGTCTGCAGTATGATTTCTGCGCATACAGCAGATATCCGTTCATACAGAAGTTCTAATAACTGTGCAGATCGTTTTGAGTGCTCACACAGATTTCTCTCTTAAAGGAAATACCTGAAAAAGGGAGGTTAATGGTGGATAGAAAGAATGCAATATGGGAAGCTGTTTTTCCTCCTTTTTTCTTAATGATGATGCTGGTCGCATCTACTATGATCTTTTCTATCATAGGAAGCGCCGTCGTCAGCCTTATCGGGATCAGTGCCGGACTGATCGAAACGTGGAACCGGGTCAGCAATCTGCTGATCACGATGATCGCCTACGTTCTGACGCTGGTTTTCATGCGAAAATCCTTTGAATACGATGAATTCCGTTTCGGAAAAGATCGGGAAAAGGCAGACCTGAAGGACTCTTTGCTGCTTGTCCTTTTTGCTTTTGCGGCGGCGGAGCTTGCAGGCACGGCAATAGACTTAAGCGGTCTTTCAGAAGTGTTTCATACCTATGACGACAGTGCCAGGGTAATGTTCCAGGGACAGAACGTCCTGCTCCTGATCCTGGACACGGTCATTCTCGGACCGCTGACAGAGGAAATGATCTTCAGGGGAATGACCTTCAGAAGGATCCGTGATCATGCGGGAGAAAAGAAAGCGATAATTCTTTCCGCGCTGCTCTTTGGCGTTTATCATATGAACATCGTTCAGGGGCTTTTTTCATTTATCGTTGGCTGCCTGCTCGCCTGGCTGTATGCCGAGAGCGGGACGCTTCTGGTTCCGCTGGCTGCTCATATGCTGATCAATTTCTATGCGGCAGTTTACAATCTGAAGATCGATCTTCTGGCGGAAAACACCGGCTTTGTGAAGGCCGCGGCCATCGTTCAGCTTCTCATCGCCGCAGTGACCGGGATATTGCTTCTTTTGAGAAAAAAGCGGGTAAAAAACCTTGTTTAAATGTATTACTTATGGTAGAATGTGAGCGTTGCGTAGAAGCACGCATGAGGATTTTCCGGTGTGGTGCCTGCTTGCTCGGCGGGTTACCGGGAACGGAATCATGCGGAAGAAAAAAATCATATTTTAACCACAAAGGAGAAAAAAATGAGCGTTATTTCAATGAAACAGTTACTTGAGGCTGGTGTTCACTTCGGACATCTCACCAGAAGATGGAATCCTAAAATGGCTCCGTATATCTACACAGAGCGTAACGGCATCTATATCATCGACCTTCAGAAATCAGTTGGCATGATCGATGACGCATACAAAGCTGTTGCTGATATCGTAGCCGAGGGCGGAACGATCCTCTTCGTAGGAACAAAGAAACAGGCACAGGAGACAGTGGCAGCTGAGGCAGCCCGCTGTGGAATGTACTATGTTAATGAGAGATGGCTCGGAGGAATGCTCACAAACTTCAAGACGATCAAGAGCAGGATCCAGAGACTGAAAGATATCGAGGCAATGGCTGAGGACGGAACATTCGATGTTCTTCCTAAGAAAGAAGTCATCAAACTTAAAAAAGAGCAGGAGAAGCTTGAGAGAAACCTTGGCGGTATCAAAGAAATGAAGAGGATCCCTGACGCTATCTTCGTAGTAGATCCTAAGAAAGAGAGAATCTGCGTACAGGAGGCTCACACTCTCGGAATCACTCTTCTGGGTATCTGCGATACAAACTGTGATCCGGAAGAGCTGGATTACGTTATCCCGGGTAACGACGATGCTATTCGTGCCGTAAAACTGCTTGTTTCAAAAATGGCAGACGCTGTCATCGAGGCTAAACAGGGCGTTGCAGAGGAAGTTGAGACAGAAGAGGCAGTAGAAGCAGAATAATTATTTCCTGCTGTCAGCTGGATTAATGCGGACGGCAGTAAGATTCGGCGTTAAATAATTCGAGGGAGGAAAAGCGAATGGCTATTACAGCTAAACAGGTTAAAGAATTAAGAGAGCTGACAGGCTCAGGCATGATGGACTGCAAAAAAGCCCTGACAGAGACAGACGGCGATATGGACAAAGCCGTTGAATGGCTCCGTGAAAAAGGAAAAGCTTCCGCAGAGAAAAAAGCAAGCAGGATAGCAGCTGAAGGTCTTGTTATGGTAAAAGTTGCAGAGGATGGAAAGAAGGGTGTTGCCGTTGAGGTTAACTCCGAGACAGACTTTGTAGCCAAGAACGAGCTTTTCAGAGAGTTCGTATCAGAAGTAGCAGATCAGGCTATGGATTCTTCAGCAGCAGATATGGACGCATTTCTGGCAGAGCCATGGAAACTGGACGCTTCCAAGACAGTTAAGGATATCCAGACAGAGAAAGTCGCTGTTATCGGCGAGAACCTGAATATCCGTCGTTTCGAGACAGTTGAGGCAGCTGACGGCGTTGTAGTGGATTACACACATATGGGCGGAAAGATCGGCGTTCTCGTACAGGTGAAATCAGACGTTGTTAACGACGCTATCGTTGAGATGGGCAAGAACGTTGCAATGCAGATCGCAGCCATGAGACCGAAGTATACTTCCAGAAGTGAAGTTCCTGCTGATTACATCGAGAAAGAGGAGCAGATCCTTCTTGCGGCTATCATGAACGATCCTAAGGAGTCTCAGAAACCTGAGAAGGTTATCAAAGGCATCGTTAAAGGCCGTGTAAACAAAGAAATGAAAGAAATCGTTCTTCTGGATCAGGTATATGTAAAAGCTGAGGACGGAAAACAGACAGTTGCCAAATATGTCGAGGAAGTCGGCAAGGCAAACGGTGCAAAAACATCTGTTGTCGGATTCCTGCGTTACGAGACAGGCGAGGGTCTTGAGAAAAAGAACGAGGACTTCGCCGCTGAGGTCGCAGCTCAGATGAACAAATAATCGACTATTATCTAAATTTTGAAAATCATACAGCGATCCGCAAGGGTCAGAAAAATTCATACAGCAAAAAAAGAACTGTCGCGAAAGCGGCAGTTCTTTTTTTGTTTCACAGGAAATTTCGTCAATTTCCTGTGAAACGAAACCCTCTGGGGGATGCACACGCCGCACAGAGGAAGGCAGCTGAGCTGCCGTGCGGCGGCGCGCAAAGTCCGGTTCGCTCTCATCAAGATTGAGGGGCTGAGGAGTTGAAGTCCGCTCGCGGATTTTGTTGTGTTGTAGGATTAAAGTGTCAAAAAGTCCTTCGTTCAGTAAGTTTGATCAAGTCTTCTTGTGGACTTTGATTATAAGTAATTTATATCAGGGGCAGGAGTACTGCTCATAAATTTCCGCAGAGCCAAACGGTCAGGCATTAAGGTGGTGGCGCCGACGCCCTGAACCACGTGAGCCGCGCAGGCACTTCCGGTGACAGCGCACTGTTCGGGAGTTTTCCCCTCCAGAACAGCTGTCATAAATCCGGCCGTGAATGAATCGCCGGCACCGGTCGTTTCGATGGCGGGCACTTTATAACAGCCGCACCGGAAGGACCTTATTCCGTCAGAAAAATAGCTGCCCTCAGAACCGCATTTAATGACAACGTTCTTTACGCCCCGGGAGAGAAAAAAGTCAGCGATCCTGTGTACATCGGATGTGCCGGCAATTTTTTCGGCCTGTTCGATACTGGGAAGGAAATAATCCAGATAAAGGTAAACGGGTTTTAGAATTTCATTCCAGCGGTTTGAGAAATCAGTCGTCACGTCCATGGAGGTCGGGATCCCGTATCTGCGCGCTGCGGAAAACAGAGCTGCCGTCCCTTCACCGTCAAAGCCGGGCATATGAAATGTGCTTCCGACATGTACCAGGTCACATCTGTCAAGAAGCGTCAGATCAATATCTTCAAAGCGGAGCTGTCTGCTGGTTCCGGGGTAATACAAAAAACACCTGTTTCCGTTTCGATCCACCAGAATAGTCATCTTTGTCTGAGGATATTCGGAAGGTATCACATGGGACATATTTACTCCCTCACGCAGACCTTCCTGCATCAGAAACTGTCCAGCCGCGTCATTGCTGATGCAGCCCACATAGGTCACTTCCTGACCGAGCCGGGCAAAATCGATGGAATTATTAAATGCGTCTCCGCCTGGTTTCATCAGGATCTCATCTGCGATCCTTGTGCCGTTGTCATAGGAGATCCCGGGAGAACCCGTTACCAGAACATCCACAAGCATTTCGCCCACACATAGAATTTTCATATCGTCACTCTCCGTTTCAACGCTTATTGATTAAAAAGTATGGATTTCGTATAATATTTATTATAGCAGAACAAAATGGTGATGTTTTGCTGACTTTAAAGAACGGAGATTGAGAGGAATGGCAAAAAAACAGCAGGATGTTGCGCTGAAATACATGATAGAGCTGGGCGTCAGCCCCGCCAGAGATCTGAATGGCGTGTTTAACCGCATCGAAGAAGGATTTGGAAAAGAGAAAGCACAGGAGCTCAGAAAGGCATATGTCGCATGGACGATCGCGATCGACAGGCATGAGGAGCTTACAGAACCATGGAATGAGCTGCAGAAGCTTCGGGATCAGGATCCGGAGCTGGCGATCGCGTATACGGGAGCATGCGAAGGAGATATTCTGAGAAGAGAGTGCGTGTGGATACATCAGTCAAAGGATGTTTTTGGCAAAGAGATACTATTTGCAGGAAATGACAGAGGGATTACCGCAGGATTTCTCGCTAGAGAACTGCCTGATTCCGACGTGACTGTTCTCTGTCAGACGGAAGAGATGGCGGCTGCTGCTAGAGCCCTCATGGAAAAGATCAGGGTGGCGAATGTCACAGTTGTACTGAAGGATGAACTTCAGGGTAAAAAATTTGATACTGTGGTCTCTGGCGACACTGCAGTTTCTCATGCGGGAGCAGAGCTGGAAGACCTTGACTATATGTTTATCCGTGAACAGGGACTTATGCGTAAGGATGCATATGTTGTCTGGGCAGAAACGCTGGCAGGATATCTTAAAGACGGCGGATTGCTTATATCCATGGAGGTCATGGACAGAGGCCGGGATTATCTGGGATGGTGCTTCGCGCTTAATCAGAACAATCTGGAGCTTGATCCGGAGTCGCACGCAGAGATACCCGTGTTTGATCATGAGGGTATGCTGAATCTTCAGATCCTGAAGCTAAAAAAAGGAAGCCGTAAAGAGGAAATCGATGTCCTTGCATTCTTCAGCAATACATACGCAAATGTTCTCCGCATAGATATTCCGAAATATATGGATGTGGCTGCGGAAGTCATGGTCCAGATCTGTGCCAAAGAACTGCTCTGGGGCTATGTGATCTCCAATATGAATAATGATAAAATCGGAAAGATCGCACTCTATTCCTCGCATGTAGATGACACGGAGATGTTTTACTATCAGGCTATGAAGGGAAATCCGATCGAAGTATACAGATATCCGTACGATGAGAAAGAGATCATCATGGACCGCCTGGAGCATGACGCCCGGGAAGCGGCCCAGCAGGGATGGCGTCTGAGTAAGATCATGTTTGACATGAATGGAAATGAGATCATGATCAACTGACAGGGAATGTCGGTACTGACAGAGGTAATGACCCGCAAAGCGCAGGAGATCAGGAGATCAGGGCGATCACGTTCGTGATATGCTTTCCTTTCAGATTGTAGCGTTCAACTGAGGCCAGCGTTGCCTCCATGTCCTTTTCGGTAAGGATCTCGCCGTCTTTCACCTGAATGGGAACGCCTAGGAGCTTTGTTATTTTATAGTAGTTTTCTACTGCTTTTTCATTTTCAAATGTGATCATAGAGATATCCTTTTTATGTGAAGTGTGATTTAGCATATTATTTTATTATAATAACAGGTATATAAAAATCAAATATATCATTGTTTTCAAATTATGGGACAATGTGACCTGATAGCTATCGGTCAGAAAACATAAACTCTTATTATGCAAACGCATGAAAAAAATACAGAAAGTCTCGTATGAAAAAATAGTTTTTATTTCAGTGAGAGAAGACCTCTGGCGGATCGCAGAGCTGCGCAGAGGAAGACTCACAAGTGCGTCGCGCAACTCGCGCGCGATCAGAGATCGCAATTGAATCTCCTACAGAGATAAATGATCCGCGAGGATGCGCAGGGATTCGGTTTGGAAGTTTTCAGCTGAAGCTGACCCGGATCCTGCGCCAAGTCTCGCGAGCGAGACCTGAAGAAAGCGGGTGAGAAGAGATGGAACAGAATCCTCTGAATGTGCAGTGCTTTATTACCGGTGATTTTGAATCAATCTTTACTGAAGAGAATAATCCGAAGCTTTTATATATCAGTGAGCAGAGAGAGGCTGCCAGTATATATCCCAGGATCATGCACGCACATGACGATCATGTGGAGATAGTGCTTATTCTGAGCGGAGAAAGCGAATATCTGATAGGCAGCAGAAAGAGAAAAATAAAAAAAGGCGATCTTCTGATCTATAACGCCGGCGTAGTCCACGATGAGATTTCCGGCTCCGGACACGAAGTTGCCACATACTGCCTTGCCGTCAGCGGCATTCACTTGAAGGGGCTGCGCAAAGACGCTCTGATTCCTGATGACAGCCCGTATGTATATAAAACCGGAAACCAGTTCGAAAAAATGCGGTCTCTCTGTGAAATAATGTTCCAGTCGCTGACACAGAGCAGAGGTAAAAACAAGGCCGGAGCCGAAGCATTCTGCCATGAACTTATGAGGGCCTTTCTGACTATCAGCCTCGGGATCATTCATCAGCAGATCCCGGTAGGCGCTGAAAAAAATGAACAGCCTGCTGATGATGAAACCCGGGAGAATGAAGAACAGGCAAACGAACTGGGCAGACGGGTCCAGGAATATATAGACAGGCATTTCAGAGATCCCCTGACCCTCACAGGCATCAGCGAGGCCCTGAATGTCAGCACGTATTACATGTCCCATGTTTTTAAAGATATGTCGGGATATTCTCCTATGCAGTATCTTCTCCGAAGGAGAATCGGGGAATCGCAGACGCTGCTGGCAGGGACAAAACTGCCGATCTCGGAGGTGGCTGCCCGGGTAGGATACGAATCTCAGAGCTATTTTAACCAGCAGTTCACGAAAAATGTAGGAATGGCGCCCAGTAAATACAGAAAGAATTATGTGGTCCGGAACGATGAAAATAACACTGCCGGGTCCGAAAAGCAACAGAACTAAAATCCAGGACGGGAGGACATAAGTTCGTGTGATTCCTTTCTCAGCAAAAAAACGCAAAAAATCAATGTGTTTCATTTGATTTTCTGCGTTTTTTTGATTGTGTCACAGTAAAAATAAACC
>DFHP01000052.1 GCA_002371335.1 Eubacterium sp. UBA3720 | reverse complement strand
ATGTGGAAATATAAGGACAGGTTTGCAAGGATATCGTCAGGAAACGCTCTGCTGACCGAAATTGAAGATTATCGTGAGCTTGCCGCAGCTCTTACGGATATGCTTCCTGAAAAGAAACCCGGAAAGGCGTATGTATTTATGGGACACGGGACAGAACATTACAGTAACAGCGCCTATGCACAGCTGGCATACATGTTTTATGATATGGGACGGACTGATATCATAGTGGGGACCGTGGAAGGATATCCGGGGCTTAATGAAGTGCTTCGGCGCCTTGGAGAGCTTTCGACCGAAAAGGATTGCGTAGAAGAGGCGCTTTCTGTCGAGTGTTACCCGCTGCTGATCGTAGCCGGCGACCATGCGAAAAATGACCTTGGCGGAGACGACCCCGGTTCATGGAAATCACAAATGGAACAGAAGGGATATAACGTCCGCTGCCATTTGAAAGGCCTTGGCGAATACAATCGCATTCAGAACATATTCGTAAAACATGCGCAGACAGCACTTGAAACCATGGAACCGGGGACGGAGACGAGTTCCACTTGAAGTTCGCTTCGAAACCGGGGACGGAGAAGGGTTCCGTCTTCTGAAAGATATGACTTGTGCAGGCAGATATTGATTTACGCAGACAAATATTGTTTTGCGCAGGCAGATCAGTTTGAGCAGATAGTGAAGACTTATATTGATGGACATGGGAAGAAGTGAAAACAATCTGCCTGTCCTGAAAGAAAGGGGACATGGATTTATGAAGTATACGGAAGATTCAGGGAAACAGTATCATATTCAGGTCAATAAAGGGGATGTGGGCAGATATGTGATCCTGCCGGGTGATCCCAAGAGATGCAGGATAATAGCGGATTATTTTGAAGATGCAAAGTTTATCGCAGACAGCAGAGAGTTTGTAACTTATACAGGGTATCTTGAAGGAGAGAAAGTAAGTGTCACTTCAACGGGCATTGGCGGGCCTTCGGCAGCGATTGCTCTGGAGGAACTCGTAAACGCCGGAGCCGATACTTTTATTAGGATCGGAACCTGCGGAGGCATGCAGCTGGATGTACAGAGCGGTGAAATAGTAATTGCCAGCGGTGCGATCCGGATGGAAGGAACGTCAAAGGAGTATGCCCCGATCGAATTTCCAGCGGTGGCGGATTATGAAGTCCTCAACGCGCTGATCTCCTCGGCAAAAGAACTTAATGTACGAAACCATGTTGGTATCGTTCAAAGCAAGGATTCCTTTTATGGGCAGCATTCACCGGAAAATATGCCTGTGAGCTATGATCTCCTGGATAAGTGGGAGGCGTGGAAAAAGCTGGGATGTCTGGCGTCCGAAATGGAGACGGCAGCGCTTTATATCATAGGCGCGGCGCGTCATGTCAGGACAGGCGCATGTTTTATGGTCATGGCAAACCAGGAGCGCGAAGAAGCGGGACTGCCTAATCCGGTCGTATACGATACGGACATGGCAGTCAGGGTCACTGTCGGTGCTCTAAAAAAAATGATCATTGCGGATCGTGAACGGAAATAATTTTTTGAATCAAAAAATGTACGATGAAGAGTGTATAAAAGGGGATGGAGTTTTGGAGGAGTCTGAAGATGGAACAAAACTACGTCCCCGGTTCCGTCGGAGGTGTGACATGGATGTGGAGATGTTGATAAGGGAGGCTATGGAGGCCTTGAAGAATTCCTACGCGCCTTATTCAGGGTATAATGTGGGAGCTGCGCTTCTTACTGAGAGAGGCCGTGTGTTTCGCGGCTGTAATATAGAAAACGCTGCGTTTTCGCCGACAAACTGTGCGGAAAGAACGGCCTTTTTTAAGGCTGTGAGTGAAGGTGAAAGACATTTTAAGGCAATCTGTATCGTGGGCGGAAAGAATGCCAAAAATGGCGCGCCGATCACTGACTTTGCCGCGCCTTGCGGGGTGTGCAGGCAGGTCATGCTGGAGTTTTGCGATCCGGATACTTTCAGGATCATTCTGGCAAAAAACGAAGATCTGTATGAGATCCATACATTGAGGAAACTGATTCCCCGTGGGTTCGGGCCCTCTAACCTGGGTCATGCTGACAAAAAACAATGAAGACGAGGAGACGTCCATAAATATTAAGGTAATATGACAGTTGATATTGCAGTGGTTCTGTCCAGCCTTGCAGGCCTGTTCCTGATCATGGGAACAGGAATGCTGGCTGTCAGAACAAAAATCATTTCGGCGGAGATCACGCCGCATTTATCAAATATGCTTATTCAGATCGCGCTTCCCTGCACGGTTTTTTATTCCCTGGCAGAAAAGGAGTACGATCCATCTTTCTTAGAAGACAGCCTGATCACGCTGGGACTGGGACTTACTATAATCCCTGCGTGTGCCATGCTGGCGTTTTTTTTGGCAAAATATGTATTTCATGTAAAAAAGGGCGGCGTCGGAGTATGGTCAATGGCGTGTACCTTCTGCAATAACGGATTCATCGGATATCCCGTCATTCAGTCGTTGTTCGGAACGGACGGGCTGGCTCTGGCTGTGATTTACGGGCTGGCGGTAAATCTGCTGACATATTCGCTTGGAATATGGATGATCAGCAGGGATTCGGCTCCGGCAGATGTGACGGTGCAGGGATACGAAACTCCGCGGATGGGACTCAGAACTTTGCTGTTCAATAATGTCAATATAGCGCTGGTTTCAGGCATGATAGTTTATTTCACCGGATTTCCGCTTCCGGAGATCATTATGATCCCGGTCAAACATTTTGGAAACATGACAACGCCGCTTTCTATGTTTACGACAGGCGCGATCATGGCGTCCAGCAGTGTGGGAGGAATGATGAAAGATACGGATGTTTATAAAGCAGGACTGACACGTCTAGTTTTATTTCCGGTACTTATACTTCTTGTCCTGAAAAGACTTCCGATAGCAAATCAGCTGATCGTATATGTGGTAGCTGTAACAATGATGATGCCTTCACCGGCTATTTCCACGATTTTGTCAGAGCTTTATCACGGAAATAAGGATCTGGCGTCCAGGATCGTACTGTTTTCAAGCTTCCTGTGTGTGGCGACCATTCCGGTCATGACAATGCTTTTATAGTATGCTGTTTGGAAATGTTTGGAAATAACGTCTCTGAAGAGAAATTGGAGGAGATGTTTGTAAATCTGAAAAAGTGTAAGGTAGTCAGCGTTTGTACTAAAATAAAAACAATAATGATTACTATTTTCAAATATAAGATTTTATGATATTATAATGTCAACAAAATAAAGCAGACATAAAACGCATTAATAAATATTAATTAACAATTTCAGGAGGTAAGATTATGGCTGGTAAATTTAACATGAGCATGCTTGAGTCCGATGCATGGAACGGTTTCGAAGGCCGTATC
>DFHP01000171.1 GCA_002371335.1 Eubacterium sp. UBA3720 | reverse complement strand
GATGCGCTGAAAAACGTCAGTCTGCGGGTCCGTCAGGGCGAATGCCTTGTCCTGACAGGAGAAAGCGGCTGTGGAAAAACAACTTTGATCCGCTGTCTGAATGGACTGATCCCGGGATTCTATGAGGGGAAGCTGGCAGGTGAACTGTTTTTTAGGGAAACACCTTATGAAGAACTGGAACCGCATGAGATCAGTTCTCACATAAGCACGGTCTTTCAGGATCCCCGGTCCCAGTTCTTCACGGTCAATTCCACGGATGAGGTGGCTTTTGGCTGTGAGAACCTGTCCTTTTCCACGGAGCGGATCAACGAAAATGTTGGAAAAGCCTTCTCGCACTTAAATATCGGAAGGCTGAAAGACAAAAACCTTTTTGCGCTGTCCAGCGGAGAAAAACAAAAGCTTGCACTGGCATCGGTGTATGCCATGTCAACGGACGTGATCCTGCTGGATGAACCCACGGCAAACCTGGATGAAAGTGCTATTCAGGACATAAGAAAAATGCTGTCCGCACTGAAAGCCGGGGGCAAAACGCTGATCATATCAGAGCATCGGCTGTCGTGGCTTGACGGGATCGCAGACCGCTATGTGTATATGGCGCAGGGAGAGATCCGTCAGATATGGAGCGCAGAGGATGCCAAACGGTTATCCGGGAACGAGCTGAGGCAATATGGCCTTCGGAGCCTGTGCGAGTATGATTTTTCCCTCCAGCCGGATTCAACAGATGACGGGGAAAATGAGCTGTCATGCCAGGGATTGACCGTGTCTTATGGAAGACAGGAGATCATTCGTGATATGACGTTCCGGCTTTTCTGGGGAGAACAGGGGAAGATCGTCGGCATCGTCGGAAAGAACGGCACGGGAAAAACAACGCTTGCCAAAGCTCTGTGCGGCCTTCTTTCCCCAAAAGGCGGCACCATTGCCTTAAACGGAAAAAAAGTCACTCCGAAAGAACTCTGCCAAAGCACGTATATGGTCATGCAGGACGCGGATTATCAGCTTTTTACGGAGAGTGTTTTGCACGAGATACAGCTTGCGGACCGCAAGCGTCAGTCAAAATGCCATGAAGCCGACCCGCAGATCATTACAGAAGTCCTGAACCGCTTCGGCCTTGAGGAATATAAGGACCGCCACCCGCTTTCGCTCTCCGGCGGGCAAAAACAGCGCGTCACGATTGCCGCGGCATTGGCCGCCGGACCAGATGTCCTGGTGCTGGATGAGCCTACCAGCGGCCTGGACGGGCGCAATATGCACAACCTGAAAGAAGCTTTGCAGGAGATCAAGGCCCAGGGAAAACTGGTCCTTGTCGTAACACACGATGCAGAGTTTTTAAACGACTTAGCCGATCAGACGATCGTGATTTCACAAACGGAGGAGGTCACTGTGAATAGAAGAGAAAAAAGGGAATCCCCGCTGAAAGGGATCCTGAATTATGCAACACAGCGGAAAGTGCTGATACGCATTTCTGTTGTGTTGTCCGTTTTATCGTCAGCGTTTGGACTGCTGCCCTACATTTGCGTCGCAGTCCTGCTTGGACGGGCGTTAGAAAATCAATTAACCCCGGCATGGGCTGTCGGGCTTTCGCTGTCCGCTCTGCTGGGGTACTTTCTTAAATATTATCTTTTCTCAAAATCAACCCTGTGTTCCCACAAGGCGGCGTATGAGATCATTCGCAATATTCGCTGCGCGATCATGAAAAAGATGTCGAAGATGTCCATGGGCGCGGTGCAGGAAAAGTCTTCCGGAGAGTTCAAGCAGCTTGTGATCGATGATACGGACCGCCTGGAGGGGCAGATCGCCCATGCGATCCCCGAAATGACTGCAAGTATCCTGATCCCCCTGATGGTCTTCGCCTATCTGCTTTTTGTGGACTGGCGCATGGCGCTTGCCTCTCTTGGCTCTGCGATCCTCGGCAACATCATTCTATACAGCATGATGTTCGGTCGCGGGGAAATGATGAAGGAATATATGGCCGCCAACGGAAACATGAACGCGACGATCGTTGAATATGTGAACGGCATGGAGGTCATCCGCATGTTTAACCAGACGGCATCCTCCATGGGGCTTTTCAAAGCTGCTGTATTGAAAGTGCGGGACGTTACTACAGCGTGGTACAGGCATTGCTATCCATACATGAGTATTGGGCAGGCTGTGATGACCTCCAGTATTTCTTTTGTTCTTCCCGTGGGCGCTGCCATCCTTTCACGCGGAGCTGTGACGCTTGGAGAAGTCATCTTATGCCTGCTTTTGTCCATGGGACTTGCAGGATCCCTGCAGGCCATGATCGAGTTCTGGCAGGACATTTCGGCAATCTATGAGATCCAGCCGCGCATTCAGGCACTTCTGGATGCGGAAGAACTTCCCGTGCCGGCGGAGCCCAAACATCCGGAGGGAGCCGGGATCGAATTAAAGGACGTTCATTTCAGTTATGGTGACGCCGAGGTCATTCATGGCGCATCCTTTACGGCAAAGGAGGGAACGGTAACGGCTTTTGTCGGACCTTCCGGCTCAGGAAAGTCGACACTGGCGAAGCTCATCGCGCGGTTCTGGGATGTAAACGCGGGAGCGATACAGATCGGCGGCGTGGACGTCAGGCATATTTCCCTGTCAGAGCTTTCCGACCAGATCAGCTACGTTTCGCAGGACAATTTCCTCTTTAACATGAGCTTACGGGATAATATACGCATCGGAAAACCGGACGCTTCCGATGAAGAAGTGGAACAGGCCGCAGAACAGGCCGGCTGCGAAGAATTTATCAAACGGCTTCCGAAGGGGTACGATACCGGCGCCGGAGATGCCGGATCGAGGCTGTCGGGTGGGGAGAGACAAAGGCTTGCGATCGCAAGGGCGATCTTAAAAGATGCTCCCATCGTAATCCTTGATGAAGCAACTGCTTTTACAGACCCTGAAAACGAGGACAAGATACAGCGGTCTATCGACCGGCTGACAAAGGGGAAAACGCTGATCGTCATCGCCCATCGTCTGTCCACCATCATGTACGCTGACCAGATCATTGTTCTGGAGGACGGGGAGATCTCCGCGAAGGGAACCCATGAGCAGCTTCTTTCATCCTCACAGACCTATCTGGATATGTGGAAAGCCCATATTTCCGCCATGGATTGGAGCATCAGTCAGGAGGTGACACAGACATGCTGAAAATAATCAGAAGAGTTCTTCGGCTCTCCGGGGATCTGTCGAAAAAAATATACGCAGGCTTCATTTGCAGTTTTCTTGATTCCGTCGCAACGATGTTCCCAATGGGAGCTGTATTCTATGTGCTTTCAATACTGCAGACAGGCTCTTTGTCCGTGCAGGACTGGCAGACGATCCTGTGGATCTTAGGAGGATCCCTGCTGGCACGAATGGTTTTTAAATATGGACTGCACAGCCTGCAGAGCGCGGCAGGCTTTGAGTTTGTGGCGCGGGAACGGCTCACCCTGGGAGATAAGCTTAAGAATGTTGCAATGGGATTTTTCCATAATCGAAACATGGGAGATGTCACGGCAACGGTCACAACGGATCTGAACTTTCTTGAAAACTATTCCATGCATGTCCTTGACCGGATCACGACCGGCATGCTGAGCATGGTGATCATGAGCGCCTTTATTCTCTGGTTTGACTGGAGGATCGGGATCATCTTCATCCTTGGTGTCATCAGTTCCTTTCTGGTGTATAGCCGGATGCAGGTAAAGGGCAGGGAACTTACCGCAAAGCAGCGCCGTGTGCAGGCAGACGCCGTAGAGGCTACGCTTGAATATGTGCAGGGAATCTCTGTCATCAAGTCGTTCAACATGGAAGAAAAGAATCTGAGCGCCATCGAAACGACCTATGACAAAACGGCTGATGCTTCCTATGCTTTGGAACGGGCATTTGCGCCGATGAATGTTGCCTATTCCATGGTGTTCCGTGTAACGGCCTGTGCCATTATGCTGGCGGCTCAATTCCTCACACTGCGTGGAGAGATAGATTTTCCGACTTTGGCTGTTATTCTGATCGCGTCTTTCTCCATTTTTACGCCGGTTGAAGTTATGGGGCAGCTGACGCCGATGATACGATCCATGGAGGCGTCGCTTGACCGTGTAGATCAGATTAAAAGAGAAAAGAATATCGATAACGGCGGCAGAGATATTGAGCCGGCAGCCTTTGATATTGAATTTCAGGATGTAAGCTTTTCCTACGATCAAGGGGTAAAAACATTGGACCACGTCAGTTTTTCCATTCCGGAAGGAAGCATGACGGCGATCGTCGGACCGTCCGGAAGCGGAAAAACGACGATCATAAGGCTGATCGCACGATTCTGGGATGTTCAGGGGGGCCGCATTCTGATCGGAGGTCATGATGTGCGGGAATTTACTTCGGACAGTCTGCTGAAAAACATGAGCATGGTGTTCCAGAATGTCTATCTTTTCAGGGATACGATCGAAAACAACATCCGGTTCGGATACCCGGACGCCACCTGTGAACAGGTAGTAGAAGCGGCGAAAAAGGCCCGCTGCCATGACTTTATCAGTGCGTTGCCAAATGGGTATCAGACCATGGTCGGAGAGGGCGGCAGCACACTGTCCGGCGGAGAGAAGCAGCGTATTTCCATCGCAAGAGCGATCCTGAAGGATGCGCCTATAGTACTTTTGGATGAAGCCACTGCAAGCGTCGATCCGGAAAATGAAATCCACCTGCAGCAGGCGATCAGCGACCTGGTAAAGGATAAAACGTTAATTGTTATCGCGCACCGTCTGTCAACCATCCGGGAAGCAGACCAGATCCTTGTGCTTGACAATGGCAGGCTTGTTCAATCCGGAATACATCAGGATCTGATAAAAACAGAGGGGGTTTATCAAAAGTTTTGGAATATCCGGCAGAACGCTAAGAACTGGCGCGTTGCCGGGTGATGTAAGGCCGGTTTTTGCCGAGAAAAATAAAGAATCCATACAGACCATCTGCCACACGTATTGAAAGCTTTTACAGAATTTTCTGTACATTCACCAAATAACTCAAGAAATATAAGCACTCAGCTATTTAATAATTATCTCACTTCAATATTATAAAATATTGGAGAATATAGCAGAGGGAGTCAGTTAACAACCCTGATATAATGAGGAAATAAATATTTATATTGCGTTTGAGATGTGTTTGGCAATGACGATTTACTATCTACTGACAAACGGCAGCTTTACGTATGCGTTTATAGCTCCGCTTGTCGTAACGCTGCTCGTCGGCGTAGCGGAAGAAACCATGTTCCGCAGGATTCTTTTTATCCGGCTGCTCGGGCTGTTTCAGGAGCGGGGTTTCAAAAAAGCGCTTCTGATCTCTGCCGTATGCTTTAGCCTCCTTCACGCGGTCAACATTTTGGGCGGATCGCCGGTGCCGCAGGTTCTTATGCAGCTTGCGGCAACCTTTGTCGCCGGACTGTTCTATGTGCTGATGTTTGATTATACCCGGAATATCCATTTTCTGATCATCATGCACTTTTTATGGGACTATATCCTGTTCAGCGGAGCGACAAAGCAGATTCCCGGCTACACAGTTCTGATGGGTATTTTACAGGCTGCGGAGATCGTGATCATGCTGGTACTGCTGTTCAGAAAATGGAGGAAATACGACGCAGCAGAAAGTATATAGGAGAACCAACAATTGATTTTTAACCGTCAAAACAAAGAAAAAATTAACAATCTGAAATGGTTTGATATTCTCGTCCTTACCCTGATTCTGTGGGGCGAGGGCATCTATACCTCAACCGTATCGTATATCGCGCTGATACAGGGCGCGACAACTGTTGATGACAACCTTACTTTTTCCGCAGCGGATAACTACGGAGCACTGGCGTTGCAGGCGGGACTTCTGCTCCTTGCCTTGCTGTATCTGTGGCTGCGCCGCTTCGACTTCAAAGCATGGACGATACGTTTCAACCTAAAAGCTGTCGCCTGCGGTGTCCTGATCTTCCTTGCCGCAGCACTTCTGCTTGATATCTATTTTCTGCTCATCGATCCGCTGACGGGCGTCCTCCCGTTTCCGGGGCCGATCGGCGCTTTTCTCGGAAGTGAAACGATATCTGGTGTGATATACGCCCTGCTCAACGGCGTATATGAAGAGCTTTATTTCCTCGGCATCTGCCTTGCGGTGAGGAAAGAACACCTGAAATGGGCTGTCCTGTTCTCTCTGCTGATTAGGGTCAGCTTCCACACCTATCAGGGGATGCTTTCGGCTCTTGGGATAGGGCTGCTGTTTGGCATATTTATGTATCTTCTGTATCGCCGGTCAAAGGACAGGAACCTATTACCATTCTTTATAGCCCACGCGACAGGAGACATCTTCGGTCTGGGGATCCTTTCATATTTCTGGATGTAACGCATGGAGCAATATGAAAAAGATTTTATTTATCATTCTCTGTTTGACTATATCGCTTGCTGGAATACAGGGCAGATCGAAATAAAACAAAATTACCATAATCATCTTTGGGAAGAATCATCAGAAGACCTGTCAAAACTCAGCCGTAGTAAAGAGTTCCTTTTGACAGTTATATCTGGAAAAAACCATTTTATAAACGATGAACTGCTTTATGCCAAAACAGGATGGGAATGCGAACTATTTTCCAATACTTTCCTGGTATGGGATTCCCGGAAGTGATATACATGAAAATGCTGATCGCTCAAGATGATACAGAACTGAATAAAATCATTGTGAAAAATCTGACCGCCCGCATCCGGACGATCATAAGGAACCCGGCAAATTTATATATCCTCGCAGAAGTGTCCCTGAACACTAAGACGTATGAAGTCAGCCTCAGGAAAGAAGAAGGTGAACTCAATAAAGGAAGCATCTTTATAGTCCGTTTTCCGGGAGGGGAGTTATTTCCTTAAGATGTTTTTCTAATAACTCTTTAATATATTCGGATAATAATATAAGCAACCAAAGCGAAAGGAGTTTTTAATATGAGAAAACATCTTATACTTGCACTTGCAGCTGTCTGCGTAATGACAGCTGCGGGATGTACAGGAACCGACACGGGGGCAGGCGGAAGCATTAGCGGCGAATTATCACAGACAGCAGTTGAGAACAGTCTGCAGATAAGCAAAGAAACAACCGCTCTATCAGGCGCCGGCAATACTGACAATGTGGCAAAGGCTGAATCCGAGGAAGTCATCGGAGAGGAAGAGGCAAAGGCGGCGGCATTAATGCATGCTGATCTCAAAGAGAGTGAAGTAACGTTCCTGTCCGTCAAACTGGAAAAAGACGATGGAAGGTATGTGTATGATGTAGAATTTTATGTCGGCACGAAGGAATATGATTATGAGATTGATGCCTATTCCGGAGAAATCGTTTCTTATGATTATGACATCGAAAACTACAATGCTGCTAAAGCCGGAAAAAACAAAACAGACAGTGCAAAGCAAAATGATGTCTCGCTCACTCTGGAGGAAGCAAAGGTAATAGCGCTTGAGAAAGCAGGCGTTTCGGAAAAAGATGTTGTTTTTACGGAAACATCGTTTGAGCATGATGACGGGTTCGCATGCTACCAAATAGATTTCATATCCGGGACGACAGAATATGAAATAGAAATCGATGCAAATAGTGGGGAAATAACGGAGTATGATGCAGAATTTGTTTATGACTGAGAAAGGTGCGTAAAATGGAATTTAAAAAAATTGTATCTGGATTGCTCCTGATGTCGTTATGCTTCTGTCTTGCAGGATGCGGAGCCGATAATACGGAGTTATCTGATCAGGAAGTTCATCCAATTGGGTCAGAAATAATTGAAACGGACGAGACAAGTGACATAATCGAAACGAATAATATCGCAGAAGAAACGGAGGACGAATCGGTCCGAACGGAAATTGTTTTAAATGGGGAAGATATTTCCGCAGGTGATGGCGTTACAGTTAGCGGAAGTACTGCTGCGATCAGCGAGGCGGGCACTTATGAAATAAGCGGGAATTTAAATGACGGACAGATCATTGTGGATGCTGCCGGAGAAGTGGAGCTTATTCTCAATAGCGTGAATATCTATTGTTCAGCATCTTCTCCAATTTATGTGAAAGAAGCTGAAAATGTTATGATCACTCTTACAGACGGAACGGTAAATACACTTGCGGATGATTCATCCTACGATATTGAAGATACTGTTGATGGTCCGGATGCTGTGATTTATTCAAAGGCAGACCTTGTGATCAGCGGCAGCGGAAGTCTTAATGTTACAGCTAATTATAAGGATGGGATCACCAGCAAAGACACTTTGCGGATCGAAAACGGAACGATTTCCGTAACCGCCGTTAATCATGGTATCAAAGGCAAGGATTATTTGATGATCAATGATGGAACCATAGTTGCTGAGGCTGGTGGTGATGGAATAAAAGCAACAAACGACACAGAAGTTTCCTTTGGATATGTGGAAATAAATGGTGGGAACATTGAGATCAACGCGGTCGATGATGGTATTTCTGCTGTTTCAGACATTAAAGTCACAAATGGGACGATCAATATCAATTCGGACAATAATGGAATGAAATCCGATGACTCGATTACGATAACCGGAGGAACCATAACTGTTCAAACAGAAGATGATGGTTTGGTCTGCCTTGAAAAGACGATTGCTGCGGAATCTGTAGTGAAAGTGAACGGAAGTGTCATTTCTGAGTAACAGACGAAATATTTAGCAAAGAATTAAGAGTCTCTGTTTGCCTGCCGGTTATAATCAGAGAGAGTTAAGAAAGATAAGAAAAAAGACAGCGTGTCCAATCCGCGGAGAGGGCACGCTGTTTTTCTGAAAAAAATGAAGCACATATTACATAGACGCTTAACTATAAGTTTTTACAAGTTTGTTCTGCGAGAAACCTCTGAGATTGAAAGAACAGGATTGCTGCGGTCTCATAGATGGATTTGTTGACAAACGATATAATATAAAAACTCGAAAATGCGTTGGTAAAACGTTTGTTCGGAGAAGGTAATATATTTTATGATTATCTCCGACTGTTTAATACCTCGTTAAAAAATAGCCGGAATATATATAAATGAATGAGGAGTTACTTATAGGAGGGAGGTGCGGATAGGAGTTTACAGCTGCCAGAGTTTAATTATGTCATGGCAGCGTTTTGTCATGCTTTTTTTGCATACAGGAGCAATGCTTTTTATTTTAATTTTATGGAAGTGGAGGAGCTGTTATGAAACAGGGGGAAGGATTTAAACGAGTCCTTTCGTTGATATGTGCTCTAGGCCTGATTTTTTCGGTGTTAGGTAATGAGCCTTTTGCGTATTCAGCAAAGGCGATGACAGGTGAAGAGTATGTTGATACGCAGAACGATGAAATTGATAATGAATTATCGTTGTCAGATCATGAAGACAACACAACAGGAGAGATAGTTGTCAGCGAAGTATCTGAATCCATGAATGAGGATGAGAATTCAGAAAAGAGATCTTTGGACAGAAAAGATTTCGCTGATAAAGAAGGAATAGAAGAAAAAGAAACTGAAGCGGCAGATGCTGGAAAATGGAACAAAGAACCGATCATTGGGGAATCGACCAATAATGGCATTACGGTGTCTGTTAATGCTCCTGCGGGAAGTTTTCCTGAAGGAAC
>DFHP01000137.1:16767-22930 GCA_002371335.1 Eubacterium sp. UBA3720 | reverse complement strand
CAGTATGATTTCTGCTCATACAGCAGATTCCGTTTATACAGAAGTTCTAATGCTTGTGCAGATTGTTTGAATCATTCACACAAATTTCCCGTGCTCCCGGGTTTCGCAATTACCTGTCCAGTAGTCTATTTTCAGTAACTCCAAAACATTTGAATGCATGAAAAAAAACACAGCTTTATATTTCCATACTTTTCAAGAGTTCCTTTCCTTTGATTATATTACGGTTTTGCCATGCCAATAAATGTATTCATGTGGTATAAAATTTGTTTTCAATCTAACGCGCTTGCCGCATAGAATCCTTCCCGGATAGCTTCTCCGATCTTCGCCAGCTTAAAGCTGTCGCCGATCACACGCGTCTTAAGGTAATATTTTTCTTTGATCTTATTCACGATCGTCAGGTCCGGGCGCATACCGAACGCCGTAATGACAGTGTCCGCATTGACATGGGCCGTGAATCCGTCATTGCGTTCAATATTCACGCCTGTTTCATCTATAGATGCTACTCTCGTATTTGTCACGGTCTTGATACGGTTTTCCTCGATCTTATTAAAGACAGATATCTTATTGATAAAGAAAATATCCCTGCCGATCTCCGGAAGCATTTCTACGATCATGACATCCTTGCCCATCTCTTCCGCGATCTCTATAGCGCCGTCCACCGCAGATGCGCCTCCTCCGCATATAACGACCCTGTCTCCCTTCACCAGGGATTCATCTTTGTGAACGTCCAGAATGTTTACCACATTTTCTCCGTTGATACCCGGAATCGGAGGAATGATCGGTACTGCGCCGCAGCCGATAAAAATTTTGTCGCATGACGCAAGTATCTCCTCATCACCTGTGATCTCCGTGTTCAGATGAACATCCACGCCGAGCTTTCGGATCTGGACCTCATACCAGTCGGCAAGTTTTCGGATGTTTTGTTTAAATGTGGCCGTGGCGATCGTTCGCATTGCTCCGCCGAGCCGGCCGCTTTTTTCAAAAAGTGTGACTTTGTGCCCTTCCAGAGCGGCGACACGAGCCGCCTCCATTCCTGCAGGTCCTCCGCCAATCACTACGATATTCTGGGGTATCTCCGTTTTTTTCAGGCGGAATCGGACTTCCTCCATAGCCTGCGGATTAACCGCACAGCTGAGTTTTGTATGTTTGTTCCAGATCCGGCCGATGCAGTATTCATTGCAGCGCAGACATGGTCTGATATCTTCCGGCCTGCCCTCGAGAAGTTTTCTGGGCAGTTCCGGATCTGCTATCAAGGCGCGTCCGAAGGACGCAAAATCAGCATTTCCCGATTCGATCAGAGCAAGCGCGCTGTCAGGATTATGCGTTCCGGCGTTGATCAGCGGAACCGAGACCACCTCCCTTGCATATTCGCAAACGTAGGACATGCAGGACTCGCCCAGATATGAAGGCGGGAAAATGTAGTCCATCGTTTCATAGCAGCCGGCGTCCACATCAAACGCATCGATTCCTTCTAACTCAAGTTCCTTCAGGATCTTGAGTGAATAGGTGATGTCACGTCCATCCTCGAACCTGTGGTCGAGGGATATCCGGAACAAAATCGGAACATCCGGTCCGACGGTATCCCTTATCGCATGATATATCTCCTTCGCAAAACGGGTATTATTTTCCGGAGATCCTCCGTATTCGTCCGTCCGTTTGTTCCAGACCGGGGAGAGGAACTGGTCTATAAGGTAACCTGCATGGGCGTGTATCTCGATGCCGTCATATCCCGCGTCCATCGCAACGCCTGCCGCGAACCGGAAATCTTCCATAATCTGCCGGATCTCCTCCTTTGTCAGCGCATGACACCTTACTTTTGGATCAAAAAGCGACGGTATCGCAGATGCGGAGATCGGCGGATTGCCATAGGTGTCGGGATATGCGTTGCGGCCGGTGCCGGGCGTCAGCTGACAGATTATTTTGGCTCCGTATTTATGTACGCCATCACAGACTGAGGTGAGCGCAGGCAGCACGGTATAGCTGTCCATGTATCCTTCCATTGATCCCTGCGCGATCTTTTCGTTGAGAGGCTGGCAGCCCATAACGATCATGCCGGCGCCTCCCTTCGCCCTTTCGATGAAATAATCTATTTCATCATCCGATTTTCGTCCGTTGGCAAAAGCACTGTTTGTGCCCATCGGAGACATGGCGATGCGATTCTTTACTTCCATTTTTCCGATCTTCATTGGCGTGAATAATTTTTGATATTTCATAGAAACCTCCCTTTCAATCGGATGGCTGAAATCCTTTTCCCCAACCGATACGGTGCGGATTATTCCTTTTCAAAAGGCATTGCCGCGTATGTATAAACATCGTATTGGATCACAATTGGATCATCAGTAAAATCAACGCGCCCGATTCCGAAACATGAAATTCGGTTTACCCACTCGTATCTGGGGTCATCCGTGTCGAGAACGGGATGCGGCTGGGTGCCCATGATCGGCGGAAATTTTCCGTTAGAATAATCTTCCGCCGCCTTCTCGGAACCCAGGTCTATGCGTCCGTCGTAAAACATGTTGATAAAGGCTCCGTCATCCGTCTCGATCATCGCGCGGCAGTCAACATCAACCACGCCGTTTGGATGAACGATCGACCAGTCGGCTCCCATTGGGACGATGCGTCCGTGGATGCGGTCGCCGTATACCTTTCCGCCGGTTATATTTCCGGTCACACGGGTGTCTTTTGTAGGAAGCTTCTGAATGTACATGTCAGCGTCCACATCGATCGTATAAGTGAACAGGTGTTTGATCTCGAATTTGTTCAGTGTCAGATCTGCCATAGCCGTCTCCTTTCAAATCCCCTTTTGTCTAACTGCTGCTTTTCGATCTTTTCGTTATTCAGTTATTAAATTATTATTATTTTAACTAAGCTGTACTTATACGGTACACACGCACCGGCAGGAATCGCTTCAAACCTGCCAGGTGACCCTATGCAGAAAAATAACAAATTATTATACCGCAAAGATAAAATAGAGAACAAAGTCCGCGAGCGGACTTCAACTTCCCAACCCCTCAATCTTGAGGGGAGCGAACCGGACTTTGTGCATGGCAACGCAGCTGCCTTCTTTTGTGCGGCGTGTGCATCCCCCGGAGGGTTTGTTTCACAGTAAATTGACGCAATTTACTGTGAAACAAAACAAGGGGCTGCAGCCTTAAAGCTGCAGCCCCTGTTCGCCGCGATCGTCTTGCGATCCCTGCGGGATTTTTACGTTGTCATTTTATCACTGATTCGATTTTCAGAACAATGTCAGCTGGCCTGTTCTGTACCGGACCTGTCTTGCATCCTTTATCTGGTCGTCTTTATGAAGTCCGCCTACCAGCAGAGGAGAGTCCGGATCGTGCTGCCTGCTGTTTTGAAGAACGGAGGTCCGGTCATAATTTGCGTAACAATATTTGCAGAAATGTCTGCAGGTATTATAAGCCCCGATATCGCTGCCCAGAAGGCACCTGCAGCCCGGTCTGGCCGGCGATACTCCGGAAGGAACGTTCAGTTCCTCGCCTATGGCGTGCTCCAGCACTTCTTTCGTCATGCAGCCGCCTGTATTTACTCCAAACTGCTCCAGATCTCTGCCTTCCAGGCAGGAATATACCTGCATGCCATGATTTGCGGCGATCTCTTTCATAGCTTTTCCGAGGATCAGCCGCTCTGAAGGCGGCACCTCTTTCGCCTCAGGAAAATTCTTTTTTGTTTTCTCATAAAGGTCGATGAAACTGATCACTACCTGCTCCGTATAGCCCTCCAGCTCAGACGCGATCCTTTCAAAAGCTTTTAGATGATATTCGACAGAATACCTGTCGGACAAAAAAATCGGATCGTAGCGCCAGCCGACGCAGCGCCTGCCTGTTTCTTTCGAAAGCTGCCGGAAACTCTCGCAAACCTTCATTTTGTCCGGGACCGCAGGTTCGATTTCCTTGCCGTATGGCGTAATCGTAACGAACCAGAACTGATGAAAAGCAGAGAGATCATCCAGGTACTGAAGCATTGGCGCGGGATTTTTAGTGCAGAACACAATAAAATCAACGACCTCCGGATCGATCCGGTAACGGGTGACCTGCTGCGGGAAAAATGGATTCCGGGCCATCACAACCCCTTCCCTGACCCGGTTCATGAACCATTCACTGTAAAAAGCCGGAATGTCAGTCCGGCTTCCTGTATTTAGAATCAAAAAAAGTTTACCTCCATTCCGTACGCCGTTCTTTCCGCGGAACCGGGGACGTACTCCTGTTCCGCGGAACTTATCTCCGTCCCCGGTTTCACGCGGAACTTACCTCCGTCCCCGGATTCATTGCGGAACGGAAGTACGTCCCCGGTTTCACATGAGGGGAGCGACGAATTTCATGAGGGCGCCCATGATCTTATAGCTGATCTTTTCCGCGCGTACGGTTTCATGCGTTACCCGGCGGCATTTGGACAGCGTGTCTTCGAAATCGGCCTCTATGTCTTTGATGCAGCTTGTTTTATACAGATAAGCCGCGCACTCAAAGTGGTGATAGAGACTTCTGTAGTCGAGATTGATCGTTCCGACGACCGCTTTTCTGTCGTCGCTGACAAATACCTTCGCGTGGACGAATCCCGGCGTGTATTCGTATATTTTTACGCCAGCGTCGAGAAGAACGCTGTAGTGAGATTTCGCCAGCGCGAAAGCAACCTTTTTGTCAGGTATGCCCGGAAGTATCAGTTTGACGTCAACGCCTCTCTGCGCCGCATATTTAAGGGCGTTCTCGAGCTCCCCGTCCAGTATCAGATATGGCGTCATGATATGTACATAACTCTCAGCCCTGTTCAGAATATCTATGTAAATAGTTTCTCCGACCTTGTCTTCATCCAATGGAGAGTCACAGTACGGTATGACATATCCGTTGGGATTTTCCGGGACAAAACCGCCGTCTTCGAGATACGGACTTATATCTTCATCCTGCTGAATGAGATTCCACATTTGCAGAAACATAAGGGCAAAACTTTTCGCCGCGTCGCCCCGGACCCTGATGGCAGTATCTTTCCAGTGACCGAACCGTTCTTTCCTGTTGATATATTCGTCCGCGAGATTGACTCCGCCGGTAAAGGCTGTTTTTCCGTCTATGACGAGGATCTTACGGTGATCTCTGTAATTATAGTGCGACGAGAGAACAGGCATGATCTTTGAGAAAGCCCTGGAACGTATTCCGTTTTTTTCAAGCAGACCTGAATATCCCATGGGCAATGTGGATATCTCACACATTCCGTCGTACATAACGCGGACGTCCACTCCATTTTTTGCCTTCTCGATGAGTATTTCCAGGATCTTTCCCCACATATACCCTTCTTCTATGATGAAGTACTCCATGAAAATATACTTCTCTGCTTTACGAAGTTCTTCCAGCATGGCTTCAAATTTATATTCGCCCAGAGGATAATACGTGACTTCGCTTCCCTTGAACACAGGGAAACATCCGCTCCGGTTCAGATACCTGACCAGATCGTCCGTCGCCTGGCCGTCGTGTGCCAGTTCTTCGAGAACGCCCTCAGGCTGCGCGACCGCCTCTTTGGTCTGTTCGATGACCTCGGCCGTTCTCTTTGTAATGTTCCGATGCCCTGCGTTCGTCTGCGTAAAAAGCAGCATCAGCGCTCCAAAGATCGGCAGCAACGAAATAATGAACATCCATGTCAGCTTCGCGGTCGAATCCATCCTGTTATTGAACAGATATACAAGCATTGCCAAGGTAAAACAGCCCTGCGCCGCAACATAGTGCGGAAGCATTTCCTCAAGCCATCCCACAATACCGATATAGATCACGATCTGAATGACCAGCAATGCCAAAATAATGAACAATCTGCTGAAAATCAGAGAAAGTATACCCTTCCGCCTTGGCTTCGCCAGCCTGAAAAAATCCGAAGAGACATTTTTGATCTTTTCTTCCATTTTTCCTTCTCCCTATAACAATTATTCCCGGACAAATATTCCGAAGCGAAGATCCGTCCGGTTTCATTATTATAATACATTTACGGAATAAAGCCTGCAAGGCTCAGGGATTTGTTTTTTTCAGGCTTCGCCAAAGAAGAGTTTCAGATCGTCATCCACCGTTCCGATGCCGGCAATTCCGAATTCTTTCACTAACACGTCTGCCACGTTCGGAGAGAGGAACGCCGGAAGCGTCGGTCCGAGGTGGATGTTCTTCACTCCCAG
>DFHP01000137.1:0-16677 GCA_002371335.1 Eubacterium sp. UBA3720 | reverse complement strand
ACTGCTTTCTGCTCATACCATGCGATATTGAACACCAGAGGCAGGTCATTGATATCGTCCAGTTCAAAGATCTCCTTCAGCTTAAGAGCGATCAGCGCCAGAGAATAGGAATCGTTGCACTGTCCCGCATCCAGCACCCTGGGGATGCCGCCGATATCACCCAGATCCAGCTTGTTATATTTGTATTTGGCGCAGCCCGCCGTGAGAATGACAGCATCCTTCGGCAGTCTCCGGGCAAATTCTGTGTAATACTCTCTGGATTTATGGCGCCCGTCACAGCCCGCCATTACTACAAATTTGCGGATCGCGCCGCTTTTTACCGCTTCCACGACCGCATCTGCCAGGGCAAACACCTGCTCATGGGCAAATCCTCCTGTGATGGTGCCTGTTTCTATCTCCGTCGGTGCCGGACATCCTTTAGCCTGTTCAATGATGGCTGAAAAATCCTTGACTTCGCCGTACGCTCCGTCGATATGTCTGCATCCCGGAACTCCCACAGCTCCCGTCGTCCAGAGACGGTCTTTGTAACTGTCCGCAGGCGGTACTACGCAGTTCGTAGTCATCAGGATCGGTCCGTTAAATTTTTCGAACTCTTCCTTCTGTTTCCACCAGGCGTTTCCGTAATTACCCGCAAAATGCGGATATTTCTTAAATGCGGGGTAGTAATGTGCCGGAAGCATTTCCGAATGTGTATATACGTCCACGCCGGTGCCCGCCGTCTGCTCAAGCAGCATTTCCAGATCCCTCAGGTCATGTCCGGAGATCAGAATTCCCGGATTATTCCGGACGCCGATATTTACTTCTGTGATCTCGGGATTTCCGTAGGCGTCGGTGTTTGCCTTGTCCAGCAGAGCCATTCCCTCCACGCCATACTTACCTGTCTCCAAAGTAAGCGCGATCAGGTCTTCTGCCGTAAGAGAGTCGTCAAGCGTTTTTGCAAGCGCGGACTGGATAAAACTATCCACTTCCTCATTATCCTGCAGAAGAGCATTGGCGTGCTTGGTATACGCCGCAAGTCCCTTCAGACCGTAGGTGATAAGTTCTCTCAGAGATCGTATATCTTCGTTTTCCGTTGCCAGCACGCCAACGGAGACGGCTTTTGAATCAAAGCTGTCCCTGCCGTCTTTCCAGAACGCTGCTTCCGGAAGTCCGGACGGATCGTTAACCTGCTCCAGCAGCTTCTGTTTGCACTCCAGCGTCTCTTCAACCGCGCGGATAATAGCTTCCCGGTCAAAATTGGCGTTTGTGATCGTGATAAAAAGGTTCATCGTCACCAGATGGTTAACGTCCTTTCCGATCTCTTTGCCCTCTTCCCGAAGTTTCGTCGTCACAGCCGACAGCCCCTTCGTCGCATAAATCAAAAGATCCTGCATGGCCGCTACCTCAGGCTTTTTTCCGCACACTCCGGATACCGTGCACCCTTTGCACCCGGCAGTTTCCTGACACTGATAACAAAACATGTTATTTTTCATCATCATTTCCTCCTTAGTCTTTCCCGGTTGTCATGAAGGAGCAGCCTGACGCCGCTCCTTCGTTTGTATTTACTCTGTCAGTATAAAACAGCCAGCCGCACAAATATGTTGTTTAAGCCACAAAAAACATTCTCTTGTCATTTCAGATTATTGCTTCTGTCGTAGTTCTTTCCGCCCCAGTAGATCCGTGTGGCGACCTCTGCCTTTTCATTCAGTGCAACATCTTTCATGATCCATTTGTAAAACTCGTCAAACCCGGTCCTGTCCACAATGTACCCAATATGTTCTTTTCCCTCATAAGCGTTCGGGTCAATATATTCCTCTACATATGCATAAGCATTTTTTACGATGTCCATTATGCTCTTCTCGTCAGCCCATTTAATAAAATCTTCTGCCAGCCGCGGATTTTTCTTTCCTGTTCTGCCTAAAAGTACAAGGCGGAAATAATGCTCCCTGCTTCTGGTCCACGCCCTTGTCGGGCAATACACTGCGCATACCCCGCATCCGATGCACTTGTCCGTATCACGCACCACCTTCCCGTTTACCAGGGATAATGCGCCTACCGAACGTATATTGCAATATTTGATACACTGTTCGCAGGAAACGCAACGGTTCGGGTCGTATTGCGGTTCGGTCATTCCAATGATTCCGAAATCATCCATCCTCACTTTTCCACAGTCGTTGGAACATCCGGTAAAAGCAATTTTTACATGAAGATTATTGGGGAATATCATTTTGTCCATCTTGCGGGCAAATTCCGTCGTATCATAGCATCCGAAGGGACACAGCCGTGCTCCGGGACAGGCAACCACATTCCGGGTGCCGGCGGCCGGATATCCTTTATCGCGCTCCTCCTGATTAACGCCGGAATCATCTATGATCGACTGGATCGCCTTGTTCACCTCCGGTATATCATCCATGTCGATCCCGGGAATCTCCACTCCCTGGCGATTGGTCAGAAAGATCGTTCCGTTGCCATATTTATCGGCAACCTCCGCTATTTTTTCCATACTTTTTGCATTAATGACGCCGCCGGGTATTCGGATCCTGCTTGCCGTCTCGCCCCGGACCTTAGAGTAACGGAACGCATTTTTCTTCAGAGCTTTTGTATTTATATCCTTTGACATTACCGTTCCCCCTTTAGTCAATCATTTCTTTACTGTCGACGTAGTTAAACACCGGACCGTCCAGACATACGTATGCTGTTCCTATCCGGCAATGTCCGCACTTTCCAAGGCCGCAGCACATCTTCCGCTCCTGCGAAACCCAGATATTCTTTTCTTTAAACCCCTTTTCTAATAAGCCTTTCACCGAAAAGCGCATCATCGGAGGGGGACCGACTACAACTGCCTGCGCGTTTTTCACATCCCGTATAGCCACTTCCGGGATATATTTTGTTACCAGTCCGATATTGCCGTCATAACCTTCAGGCGCGCCGTCAACTGTCAGTATCAGGTCCAGCTTATTACGCCAGTTTTTCAGATCGTCGCGGAAAAGCATGTCGTCAGGACTTCGGAAACCAACGATCACATGTTTATCTTCAGCGTCTTTGGCGGCGGAAAGCGCTTCGATCACGCCGCGGACCGGCGAAACGCCTGTACCTCCCGCAATGACGATCACTTCTCCATTTTCATACAATGATGTGTCAAATCCATTTCCATAAGGCCCGCGGAGCAGGAGCGTATCCCCCTCATCCATTCTGAATACTTCCTCCGTAACGCGTCCGACACGTCGGATCGTGAGATCGACATAGTCCCTGCCGATACCGCTGACGGAGATCGGAGCTTCGCCGTACTTAGGTACGGAAACCTCATAAAACTGTCCCGGGCGGACATCCCCGGTATATTCCATCCTGAAAGTCCATTCCTTTCCGGTGTGCCTGATGATCTTTTGTATTCTGGAAGGATATGGCAAATAAATATTATCCTGCGTCATAAAGCAGCACCTCCTTCCATTTCTTTCACAGCATCATTTAACTTGTTTATACAGTTGGAATAAGAGATATATTCGGGGCATACCATATCACAGCGCCCGCAGCCCACACACATATCATATCCGAAACGTTTTCTGAAATGATACACCTTATGCAGCACTTTAAAGCGCATCCTTTCTCCGTTTGTCCTGCGGTATTCTCCTCCGCCCGCAACGTTTGTATATCCGTCCACCATGCATGAGGAGCCTACCCTTCGCCGTTCTCCGACCCTGCCGTTGTCAGTATAAAAAATATCCTGCATCGTATAACAGGTACAGGTCGGGCACACGAAATTGCATCGTCCGCAATTGATACAGCGCGAAGTATATTCATCCCACATTTCATGTTTATAAATGCTATTTGGCACATTCTCAGGCACGGATACGCGTACCTCATTCTCCGTCACGTATGCCGGAGTGATCTTCTCTCTTCCCTCAGCATACTTCTCAAACAGTTTTCCAATCTCTTCATCCTTCACATCGCTTTTTACAACGTCTCCGAAAACATCGATGGAAAAAAGATATCCTTCTTCTGTACGGTTGGATCCCATATCGACGCAGAAACAGTCTTCGTAGGAATGTGAACAGCCAATCAGCACAAACTTCACTCTTTCCCTTACTCTCCTGTAAAAAGGATCTGTAAATTTGTTTTCCAGATAAATCGCGTCCAGACGCTTTACCGCATGCATATCACAGCTTCGCAGGAAAACGAGAACCTCCCTCGTATCATGATCCGCCTCCTTCACAGTGTTTTCCGTAAAGAAGAACAGTGTCTCCGACAGCGGCGTTAATAATTCTTTAAATGCATAATCCGATTTCTCCGCAAACTCAATTTCTTCAAAGCTGTTGACAAAATCATATCGCACCACGTCCACATCGGTATAACGTCCTTCTCCTTTCTTCCGTACCGGCGCATAGAGCCGATAACGTTGCCCCAGTTCTTTCAGAATGCTGTCAAACGCCTCCTTTTCTAAAACGTAACCCATCAATGACCTCCTTTCTGCACTACATCCTTTCCTGCTCCCACGGAACCGGGGACGGAGGTAAGTTCCGCCCTGCTCCGTCATTTCATCCTGTATTTGATCGAGGGCCTGCCGCCGGTCATATAATCTATTCGGCTGGCGACCTCGCCCTTTTCCAGGAGATAATTCATATATCTGCGCACAGTGATCCTGGAAAGGTTTACTTTCTGAGCCACTTCATTACTGCTGAATTCCCGGCTTCTGTTTTCCTCCAGAAATTCTTTTATGACAGTCAGTGTTTTCTTTTGAAGCCCCTTCTCAAGGATTTCCCCTCTGTCAGGCGGCGTATTTCCTGCCAGAACATGGTCAATCTCTTCCTGTGTCATCTGACCTTCCGTCTGCATCCGCCCCTTCCGCTCCAGAAAGCGGTCCACCGCCATCCTGAATCTGACGGCCGTAAAAGGTTTTACCAGATAATCCACCACTCCCAGATGCATGATCTCTGATACATCATCAGCGTAGTTTGCAGCCGTGATCATGATAAAATCAGGATGAAGCCTTTCTTTATGACATGCAGTGATCAGCTCTCTGCCGTCCATCACCGGCATATAATAATCCAGAATTACCAGATCGACGGAGTTTTGCCGAAGATACTCCATCGCTTCCGCTCCGTTTCGGAATACCCCGGCAAATTTCAGTGTTTCTTCTCTTTCGATGAACTGTCTGTTCAGTTCAGCCACCATAGGATCGTCTTCCACAATGATCACCTTGTACATTTTCTCCAGCTCCTGTCTTTTTGTCACACCGGAAGGCTGATCTCGATCGATGTTCCCATTTCCGGCTCCGTATCGATGTGGATCACTCCCTCATAGGCGTCTGTGATCTCCCGGATCAGCGAAAAACCGATCCCGTGCCCTTTCCCTTTCGTCGTAGTGCTGCGGTCATACAGCCTGATCAAAATATCCTCCGGGATCCCTCCTCCGGTATCGTCGCAGGTAATGATCGTGCTGTTCTCATCCACATACAGCCCCAGTTCTATTTCTTTGACCTTACATGTATTGCTGTTGAGTTCGTCCATGGCGTTTTCCACCAGATTCCCTATGATTGTTATGAAACTTTCTGATGGGAGTCCTCCCTCTTTTTCCTTAAAAAAGGAGTCCTGTTTGACCATCAACCGGATTCCCAGTTCCCTCGCCCGCATGATCTTTCCTATGAGCAGTGCCGCCAGATCAGGCATCGGGACCAGCTTTGCAACAGCGCTCACCGCCTCTTCGGAGACCAGCGTCGTGCCCAGTATATATTCCCTCGCCTCCTCGGGGCTTCCCATCTCCAGAAATCCCAGAATCACGTGCATCTTGTTTTTGAATTCATGCTGCAGTGCACGCATCGTATCCAGCATATATTTTGTGCCGGTCAGCTCTTCAGCCATTCTGACCATCTCTGTTTTATCCCGCATGATCGTAACGGCGCCGATCATCTCATCCCCGTTTCTGATAGGGATCCTTGTCGAAAGCACACGGCTCTCGCCAAACTTTTCTCTTATATTATATTCTCCCCGCCCGGACTTCAGCACGTTATCCATCCTCTGAAGCGGAAACACATCTTTAATATTACTGCCCTCCAGCTCCCCGGAACCGCCAAGTCCCATGATCCTCCGTGCTGTTTTGTTCAGAAATATGATCCTGCCTTCGGAATCAGCGGCACATATCCCTTCCTCCATCGCGTCCAGCACCTCGGTCCGCTCTATATATTTCTTCGCCAGTTCCTCGGGCTGAAACCCCAGAAGCGTCCGTTTCAGGCTTTGCATAAATGCCGCTGCAAGCAGAGCGCCTGCGGCAAAAAGGATCACTACAAGTATTATGTAGGCCGCCGTCATTCTCCACATGATCCTGGACAGCGATGACGACAAAATCGAAGTCATCACAAAGCCTATTATCTCTCCTTTATCTCCGAGTACAGGAAAAAAAGCCCGCCTCTGCTTTCCAAGCGTGCCTTCTGCCTCGGAAATATAAGGATCCCCGCCGTGTAATATTTCTTTCTGATCATCTCCCGTAAAATGATGACCAATCTCATCGTGTCGGTTGTGGTAATAACGAACGCTGTCGGTATCGCATACTACAATGATCTCGACCTGCGAATTTTTCTCCAGGATCAGGTCCAGCTCATCTGTAAGCCGCCCGCGGAAAGGTCCGCCGGGATCGCCGCTTTTCAGAGCATCCCGCACGATCTCCATCCCGGAAATAGTGCGCGAGGTTTCGCGTATTACGGTATCCAGGTCATTCCTTCTCACGGAGAGCGCCGTGTATAGGCCCACTCCGCCCGTAAGAAGGACCGCGGCCAGAACCAGCAAAAGATTATGGAGATAAATCCTTCCCGCAATGCTGTCACTTAAACTCTTGTTTTTCATTTAGTTTACCTCCACCTTCATTCTAGAATATTATCAGAAGGCCGGCAAACCAAAAATCATTTACAATAGTTACTAAAGGAAAACTTCCCGCATGTCAGAACACGATCCTGATCAGCAGGCTTGCGACTACCAGGATCAGCGCGCCGCAGATACGCGTCGAGATCTGGGCGAACGGCAAAAGCTCCATTCTGTCCGCTGCCGAAAGAACCGCGATATCTCCCGTGCCTCCCATGTTTGTGGTACATAGTCCGGCTGTGATCGCCGACTCGATCGGGTAAAAGCCTACAAGCTGGCCGCCAAGTCCCGCACCCAGCGCAACTCCCGCCACTACGATCAGTACCAGGATCAGATAGCTGATCGAGAAAGCGTTAATGACAGCGCCAAGGTCGATCATTGCTATACCTATTCCGACCAGAAGAGCCTGGGTCCAGTTTCCCATGACAAACTGACTCCACTGCTGCGCGGCGTGTTCCATCTTTTTCGGCACGATGCCAAAAGCCTTTGCCAGCGCTACGAGGATGATCATCCACGCATATGTGTGTACCGCCGGAACGAGCTTGTTAATATATGTTCCCAGAAGATAAAACGTCATCGCGATGACAAGCCCCATCCCCATCAGCTTATAGCTGTCTGCAGGCTTCTTTCCTTCCTCCATGCCACTCTGCTCTTTCCGCATCAGCTTTCCGTGACCATTGATGGACGGGATCGATTCACCGAGTCTGGAGAGAAGACCGGCGGCTACGATAGCCGTAACATTTCCCAGCGTAGATGCGGGGATCATCCTGGAAATAACTCCGGAAGCGTCGACTCCCAGAGCCTCCGCGTACATTCCCGAAAGCGGAACCACGCCTGCTCCCATTCCGCCTCCCATCATAGGTATGGCAATATACATGATCGAATTCACAAATCCATATCCCATCAGCTGCCCTGCCACTCCTACAAGAAGCATTGCCATGGCCATAGCGCACAAAGCGACAGGCAGGAACCGGACCGCCGCCCTCAGAAGAAGTGTCCTGCTCATGCCCAGGATGGATCCCGTGATAAGTGCCGCAATATAAAAATTCAAAAATCCGGTAGTATTCATAAAAGCATCCACATTTTCAACCACTGAAGCCGGAATAACCTTCAGATAGACCAGAATAGCTGACGCAAAAATACAAACGATCGCGCCCCCGCCCAGATACGTCTTCACGATCGGCGCATTATTTCCGATCAGGTTAAAAAGCCCGCCGAAGACCATCATGATCAGCATCGCTCCAAGCATTCCTCCCGGGATCCAGCCGAGCAGCATAGCAGCGAAAACCAGTACAAAGATCACCAGATAAACCGGCAAAGTGATCCCGTATATTTCAACCCCCGCAAGTCCTTTCATTTTTTTCATATTGATACCTCCGTTTCAGTCAATGCAAGTGCAGCAGGCGGGTACTCCACATAATATACTTCCTTCATAAACAGCATACTTTTTATGCCGTCCGTCAGAAAGGTATTGAAAGTAAAGAAGGCATTTTGTAGCTAAAGTAACAAAGTCCGCGAGCAGACTTCAACTCCCCTGCTCTGCATTCATGAAATGAGCGAACCGGACTTTTGACACTTTAATCCTGTGAAATAAAAGAAGCTCACTTTTTTAGCGGAACGAATCGCCAAAAAGTGAGCTCTCAGTTTATTTATACCATGCCGGTATTTTTCAGGAATAAGATCCACAGGAACAAAGTAAAAATCGACGCGGCTGTCGTAACGACCACAAATTCTCCCGCAAGGTCCCCGTCCGCTCCCATGCTCTGCGCCATAGGATAGGACGCCGTTGCCACAGGAGTGGCAAACATACAAAACACAGCGAAAAGCTCCGCCCCGTCGAATCCCATCCTATGCATGGCCGCGATAATGACTCCCGGGACCACTGCAAGCTTCAATGCCGAACCGGCCGCAAGGCATGCAAGGTTTTTCCGGAGATGCGAGAAATGAAGGGTTCCTCCCAGCACGAAAAGCGCCAAAGGCGTCGCCATCCCCGCCAGCTGTGTGATCGGTTCCCCCAAAAAATCAGGCATCTCAAGCGGAGAGACCGCGAACAAAAATCCTGCGATGGCTCCTTTAATGATAGGGTTTTTCAGGATATTCATTCCCATACTTTTTACGGATACTTTTCCGCCCCTGTAATACTCCAGAAGTATGACCGCCGAAATATTATAAAGCGGTATTATGAAAGCTGTCAGCAGGCTGGCCTTTTCCATGCCGGCCTCTCCGCAGACGCTTCCCGCAAGAGGTATGGCAAAAAGGACCGCATTGCTTCTGTAGATTGCCTGAATGACCACGCTCCTTCGCCGGTCTTCCTTAACGATGACCGGAACGGTGATCCATGAAACCAGAAGCAGAATGACAGTCGCCGCGACAGCAAACACTATGTATGTTCCGTGCGCCAGCGAATCGAACTCCATTTTATAAAGATTATTAAACATCACGAACGGGAAAAAGCATTTGAAATTAACGCTGTTCAATTCCCGGAGAAACTTTTCTCTGACGATCCCTGATTTTCGTCCCGCGTATCCTATAACGAGAAAAATCAGGAACGGTATGACTGCACTGACAGCTATCGTCAGGTTTTCCATGGCATTTCCTCTTTCTTAAAAACCATTCTAACAAAGCCCAACTATACACTATCAGAGATCGTCTGTCCATTCCTGATTCTCTTATTATTCACTCAATCGTTATCTTTTTCCGGCAGCTTCATGACGTCTTACTGATTTATGTTTGTATCTCACTCTAATCCCACACTTTTTCGGCTTTTACTCTATGTTCCGCACGATTCCGGAAAACAGGACCGAACCGTCCTGTCCGCTGATCATGAACAGGAAAGGTCTGTCAAATACCAGCTCCAGAATCTCATCAGGCGGCGCTGCGGCCTCTGCCACATCAAGAGCTGTATAAGCCGCTCCCGTCACTCCCTCTTCGTCTATCTCTACCATGGCGGCATGTTCTGCCTTGCTCAGAAACATCTTATCTGTGCTTTCTGTCAGAGCAGAAAAATCTGCTGTCGACGGATCCAGGGCATCTGTGATTCCCAGTTCCTTAATAATTTCCATAAGATCTGTTTTTCCTGAAACATTAAATTTCGGAACAGAAAGCTTGACGATCGGCGAAGACCAGTTTACGTCATCACTATCTTCTGTCATCAGGATCTGCGGATCCGCTGCAAGGTCATTAACATCTACGCCTTCCTGCGGCAGATAAAAACACATGTAACCGCCGTCCTGAAGGGGAAGCTCGATCTCCGTAAAATTCCTCGTACTGCATACATCCATCGTCTCTGATTTATGCATCATATCTACAGTGGTGTCTCCCTTCGTGCCGTGGAATGTCTCCTTCGTGTTATTGGAGGAAGAAAATTCATCGACCCATGCCGCCTTGAAATAGATCGTGGAAACGATTCCAAGAACCGTATCTGCGTCAAGCTTCATATCTTTCGTATATTTGCCAAGCAGACCGCCTGTGTTTTCATCGGTCCACTCCCGCAGAGCTTCGCTCATTTCCGGAGACGCAGTATCTCCGCTGAATACGGAAGCGTAGTATTCCTTCGCCAAACGGTCCAGCGTATCGCTGTTATATTTTACAGAGTCCCGAAGCCAGATCGAATTCGCCAGAAGGCTTTTTATCGTCGGCGTGTCCAGGTAATTACTCTCCCACAGCTGCGACACTCTGGTACGCAGAGATGCAATATCCGGCACCTGGAGCATATCCAGGATCTGATTCCGGGTATTACCGTCGGATACCTCCGCCAGAACAGAAAAGGCAATATATGTATTAAGCGGTGAACAAACGGTATTCTCATCGTCTGCCACCAGCATCTTTTCGATCATGGTTCTGTAATAAGTCCGCATCTCAAGAGCGTATTCAGAGGACTTCTCGACCTTTTCCCTTTGATCGCTCCACCAATCCATCTGCTCTTCGCTTCCGGCATATTCATCTGCGCTCATTCCTTCCGCCACAGATTCCGGATAGACTGCCTCGGCCACCATCAGCTTCTTCAGTTTTTCGGACATCTTAGGGCTCTTATTTTCGGCGGAAGCCTCTGCTTCATCGCTTTTTACATCAGCAGGAGCCATTATATCCCCGTTTTCTGCCTCATACTGTTCATCCTTCGTATTTTCGGGAACAAACGCGTCCGGATTCGCTGCTCCGCTTTCATTTACCGCGGAATCATACCTTGGCACGGCTATCGCCGCGATCAGACAGATAACGATGCACGCCGCAAGCGCTCCCCATCTGGTCCATCTGCGGAATTTTTTCTTTCCTTTATATTCCTTTGCTTCCTTAACGCTTTTTTCATCGATATCCTCAAGCGCCTCAAACAAATCCTCTTTTTTCATAAATCATATCCCCTTTCTGTCAGATGCTCCTTCAGTTTTGCCCTTATGCGGCTCAAGGTCACGGATACGTTGTTTACACTTTTACCACAGCTTTTCGCTATCTCAGAAACGCTCTCGGCGTACCAGTAACGAAGCACGAACATCATCCTCTTCTCTTCCGGCAGGGACGCCAGAAATCTGTTTATCTCCTCTGCAAGTTCCTTCTTTATAAGCATGAAATGAGGATCATCCTTGCCTGAGACGATCTCCCCAAGTTCCTCCAGAGCCAGCTCGATCTGCCCTCCGCCTCTTTTTTGGCGGTGAAGTCTTCTGTATCGGTCAAATGACAGATTTCGCGTAATCTTTCCGAAAAACGTCTGGAGCACGGACGGTCTGTGCGGCGGCATTGCGTTCCACGCACGAAGCCATGTGTCGTTTACGCACTCCTCCGCGTCTGAATCATCCATAAGAATATTATGTGCGATCGAGTGACAGTAACGCCCGTATTTTGCGGAAGATTCCGCAATCGCCTGCTCATTTCTTTCCCAGTATAACGACACGATCCTCGTATCTTCCATTTTCGTCTGCTCCTTTCAGCTGCTTGTCATTTCTCAGGTAATTGCGATTCTTCATCTTTCATATATTCTTCCTGAAGGTAGTATACCATACTCCAAAGGTTTCCTTTATCCTCCACATGATAATTAAAATTGTCCGTGCAAATTTCCTCCTTCCCTTCTGTGCAGAGTATCTCCGCCCCTTCAAAGCTCCAGCTTACCCATGATCCGTCCTGAAGCTCAAAGCCGATAAAGTGATAGCTGTCGGTCATACTATCGTCGGTTTTTCTCCCGACCTCCATCTGCAGCAGACGTTCATACAGCTCCGTGATGTCTTCCGGATCAGTGACTGTCACTGATGGGCGGGAACCTCCCGCATCATAGAGCACGCTGCATTGCGCCGGGATCTTTCCTTCATCCATCTCCTCCTTGAGCATCACCGCATCTCCCCTGGACGGATGGCTCAGGATGGAATTTGCCGGGATCCCGTTTTTATCAAAGAGTCCGCAGGATGTCAGCAATACCGCGCCTAAAACTGCCGCGCTAATGCAGGATACATATTTCTTGCCAATATTCATGTTTGCCGCTCCTTTCTGACAGGCAGTTGTGAATCAGTCTCTCTTTACAAAGAAAGACGACAAATATTCCTAAACCTTACAGAATATATGTTTCAGAACAAAGTCCGGGAGCGAATCAGACTTTGCGCTCCGCCGTTTCATATTTAAACACGCACAACCTAAGGCATGTGTGTGCCAAAGACTGCTTTTTTAGTAAAATTATAAAAACTTCCCACTTCAAGATAAAGGGTCAGTCGTCATCATGAAAAATAACATCGTAAAGGTTTTGGCTTGCGGCCGGCACTTTGAATTTTCAAGTGCAAGCGCTGAAAATTCATTAGTACCGCTGCCTGCAAGACAGAAGCGGGAGCGTCCTTGAGATGTTATTTTCATGATCAGACTGTTTCAGAAATGCCATGTGGGAAGTTTTAGTAAAATTACAAATATAAAAACTACTATTATTCTATTCTCAGTTCATCAGTGATCCGGTCTACGGGCCAGGATTTTATCTGGATTTGATCGATATATGGAGGTGGATTATGCGACCGATAATCGGAATTACAATGGGAGATCCTGCAGGAATCGGACCCGAAATTACGATCAGAGCATTGTCTGTAAAGCGTATCTATGAAAAAACGAGACCTGTAGTAATAGGAGATCTTTGTGTTCTGGAAAAGGCGCTCACTGTTTTAAAAAAGACAGCATCTGAAATATCCGGCGCCGAAAACTATAATTTAAAATTTCACAGGATTACCTCTGTCGATGAAGCACTGTTCGTTTATGGAACGATCGATGTGCTTGATATAGGACTTGTAGACATCGATCAGCTTAAGATCGGCGAGGTCTCCTCGATTGCCGGTGAGGCTGCATTCCAATATGTAGTAAAGGTGATCGAACTGGCCATGTCAGGCAAAGTCGATGCAACTGTAACGAATCCTTTAAATAAGGCTGCAATCAATCTGGCGGGTCATCACTACTCAGGTCACACTGAGATATATGCAGACTACACAAACACTAAGAGTTATACGATGATGCTTGCCCACGAAAATCTGCGCGTGGTACATGTTTCTACGCACGTCTCTCTTAGAGACGCCTGTGATCTGGTAAAAAGAGACCGTGTACTGGATGTGATACGCATCGCCAACGACGCATGCAGGCAGTTGGGAATAGTTAATCCGAAGATCGGCGTTGCCGGCCTGAATCCACATTGCGGGGAAGGCGGCCTGTTCGGAAAAGAAGAAATCAATGAGATCATTCCGGCAATTAACGCAGCCAGAAATTATGGAATTGACGCGGACGGTCCTGTGCCTCCGGATACGGTTTTCTCCAAGGCTCTTGGAGGATGGTACGATATTGTAGTCGCCATGTATCATGACCAGGGACATATCCCTCTCAAGGTAAAAGGGTTCGTCTATGATCAGGAAAAACAGATGTGGGACGCCGTCTCCGGCGTAAACATTACTCTGGGTCTTCCGATCATTCGCGTTTCCGTCGATCACGGTACCGCTTTTGACCAGGCGGGTCATGGTACGGCAACGGCCCTGAGCCTTCTGAATGCCATCGACTATGCCGCGCTTATGGCTTCAAACCGATGAGAGGAGGTTCATGATGACAGATAAATTTCTTATTATAGCGGATGATTTTACCGGTGCCAATGACACAGGCGTACAGCTTAAGAGAAACGGAATCCCGGTAAAGGTGTTATTCAATGCGGATGTCTCCGATGACAGTCATTCCATTGTCATCGACACAGAATCCAGAAGTCTGGACGGTCCGGATGCTTTCGAAAAAGTAAGACGTCTGACAGAAAGGATAGATTATTCAAAATATGATTTTGTGATAAAGAAGGTTGATTCGACTCTGCGGGGAAATATAGCGGAAGAAATCGCCGCTATCGATGAAAAATTCGGAAGTGATCTAATCCTTTTTGCGCCGGCGCTGCCCGATCTGGGCAGGATCACCGTGAACGGGATCCATCAACTTAACGGAGTCCGTATCACGGAAACTGAGATCGGCCGTGATCCTAAAAAACCGGTCAGACAGGATGTTCTGAAAAAGATTCTCGAAAGTGTTTTTAAAGAAAATATCATTCACGTCAGCCGTGGTATGCCCAACGGCCTGTTCCCATCATCCGGAACAAGAATCTTTACTTTTGACGCTGAAACTAACGATGATCTGCTTGGGATCATAAATGCGGCTGCCGAAACAGGGAAACGGATCCTCTGGGCAGGAACTGCTGCACTGGCAGATAATATCATGCGCAGCATAGAAGAAACTCCGCCCGCTTTTGCCATATGCGGCAGTATCAGCGAAGTGACCAGAAGACAGCTTCATGAAGCCGGACGCCGGGGCATCCGGCTCATATCTGTATCTGTGCCTGACCTGCTATCAGGAAACACATCCCCTTCCTGCTATGTGGAAAAATGCATATCATCTCTTCTGGAAGGGAAGGACACGATACTCCTGAGCAGTGCCTCCTACGACCGCAGCGAACTGGATCGGTCCATAGAAGAGGGAAAGAAAAAAGGGCTCCCGCCGGCCGGCATCAGCAGCTATACGCAGGATATTCTGGGTGCTGTCGGAGCAGAGGTTTTGAAGAAAGCTAATGTTTCCGGTCTGTTCCTTACCGGAGGAGACACAGCGATCGGATTTCTGCAAAAAACACATGCTGAAGGTTCTTACATACTGGAAGAGATCGCGCCGGGCATACCAAAGCTGAAAATAATCGGCGGATCACTCGATGGCTTGGCTGTCGTGACCAAGGCCGGCGCATTCGGCAACGATGACGCCATCATCTACGGAATGAGAAAGCTTAAAGAGAAAGTCTCGTCCCGGGATCATTCCCCGCGGAACAGCCCTTCCTGTTTCTGAATCACGCTGCCATAGTCTTCGTATTTTAAATACATGTTTTCGCCATTTTCATCCAGAATGCGGGTGTCCGCGTTTATTTGCCGGAGAACATCACACATCTCCTCCGCGCTGCCCGCGTTGAAAATGATCATGCACATAAGCCGGTATCCGGGCACTTTTTCACCTTCATGCACAAGCATGCTTATCCGAAACTTATCCTTATCCAGCTTGTCGTATCCTTCTATGGAAGAAACCGTGCCCGCCCTGTCGGCAAAATGCAGATATACGCAGTGCGACTGTTTAAACGGAGGTCTTGCTTCCGCAGGAAGCATGTCTGCCGTATGTTCCCCGCCGAACGCAATATCCAGCATCCACTCCATACTGTTGACGCCGGTGACTTTTTCCACACTCATGCCGGAGGTATCGGCACTCATCCGCTGAGCCATTTCGATAGCGTAATACCGGCCTTTATCATCTCTGATGAACTGGAACCATGCCACTCCTTTTTTGCACCCGATCTCCCTCAGAAACCGAACACATTTCTCATTTAACTGTTCTTTATATTCATCATCATCCTGAAGAGCGGAAGAACCGAAGGAGTATAAGAAAGAAGGATATCCCGGCTGTTTATAGGCTCTCATCCTGTAAGCGTTCCGGATCTCGTTTTCAGCTATAAAATAATGATTCCAGGTCTCCTCCCCTGAAACATATCTCTCTACAAGTATTTCACCGTTGTCTGCATTGCTCCTTGCCTTCGCGCAGCCGGCGATCAGTTCCTCTTTATTATTGCAGATGCTCAGTCCCTTGTTTCCCGTTCCATCGACCGGCTTGACTACGACGGGATATTCGATCCCGCTGATCTCCTTTGGCTGCGGCGGATCGGACAAATTATATTCTTCGGGCACCGGAATTCCTATCTCCCTGCACTTATCTTTAAACGCACTCTTATCTCTGGCATATTTCCACGGACCATTTTCAATGTAGCAGGGCAGTCCAAGACGCTCCGTTAATTCCTTTACCCTGTCCAGATTAAATTCACTGATTCCCGCAAAGATCGCATTTACCCCTTCTGCCCTGCACTTCTCCTCGATTGCGTCCAGGTCATCCGTGCTTAGCATCCAGTATTCGTCTGCTATGTTCTTTGCTTCCGAATACTCAGGGGACAGATTGTCCGTCACTATCGTGTAGGCTCCCATTCTCTGTGCCGTCTCCACGATCTCAACGCTCGCCAAAGATGTTCCAAGCATAAGCAGTTTCTTCATAAAAACCCCTTTCGTGATTTACTGTATCCGGGTAATTGCGAAGCCAAGGATAATGGAAAATTTGTGTGAATGATTCAAACAATCTGCACAAGCATTAGAACTTCTTTATGAACGGAATCTGCTGTATGAGCAGAAATCATATCGCCTCGGCGCAGCGAGTTTATGATTTCGCGAATGATATCAGCAGATGGAGTGAATACATGGAAGTTCTTTGCGCGGAAGCCGTTTGAATCGTTACACAATTTCCCGACCACACGGAGTTTCACAATCACCTGAAGAATTATAGAATTTGAAAGGAGATG
>DFHP01000001.1:30788-50957 GCA_002371335.1 Eubacterium sp. UBA3720 | reverse complement strand
GTGTGAGAAGACCCCCGCTTCTTAAACGGCGGGTTATGACACGCTTATAATTATATTTAGCTTGCTGCTTCCTGTCTGATGCAATATGGATCAGAGGTCATTATACAAAAATCGCATTTACAGATGAATTAACCGGTGCACTTGTTGTTACATTTACTGGTCCTTCTGCCGGTCTTACATTGACCGTTTCGCCCTTGAATGTAAATATTACGCCGTTTTCATTGATATCCTTCATCTCGATACCGTTATACTCGAAGACTTCGTTATCTTCCTCTACTACCTTTATATCAAAAGTCGTGTTTTCATCAAAGCTTATCGTAACGCCGTCTGCTTCATCGCCATCCTCAAGCACATACCCATTCTTAAGAAGATTATCTCCCCATGAATCTGATGTGCTGTCAGAAATGTAAAGCTCTACGATATCATCATCCGATGCGTTTACTACTGTTACAGGGACATTCTCATAGTGACCCTTCTGTGATTTCTGTGCCGGCGCCTGCTTTGTCATAGAGGTAGCATCTCCCTTTGCTGTTTTCCCGCTGTCTGTCACTGTTTTTGTGGTAGTTTTATGGCCGTTCTCTGTCTTTGTCACAACTGTTGTAGAGTGCTTAACTCCGTTTAAGTCGGTTACAGTATTTGTGGAGCTCTCCAGTGAATAGGAAGCTGAACATCCTGTAAAAGCCATGATTCCTGCGATTGTTCCTGCTGCGATAAGACCTCTGATTCCGATTGTTTTCATTTTTCTCATTTTTTTCTCCTTTTTTATTATTGTGTTGTTAATTATTTCTGCCGAAGTCTTTGTTCTTTTCCCTTCGACAACGATATAATAACTCCGTAACCTTAATACAAAACCTTTCGCAGCTTAAAACAAATTAATTAATCTTTCTCTTACCTTAATTCCACACAATTTCTGAACGAGGGACTTTTGACACTTTAATCCTATGAAAAAAACAGCTCTTCTCTCCGCAAAGGAAAAAAGAACTGTTTCATAATGACTATATTTATAAGTTTGCCTGAAATATTTATGCTTCAGCTTCGGTTATAATATCTTCATCTGATTTTTCACGTCCAAAGACAACAAATACCGCATATCCGAACGCATACAGTGCAGCAGCAAAAAAGATTACGATTCCAGCATAAGGAAGCCTCTTTGCAAATTCCAGAATGATAACTCCGATCACAACCATCAGGAATCCGGGGACTTTTCTTAGAATTCCTTTCCTTAAGAAAAGACCCAGCGAAGCACCCGCAAAAGCCTGCGACACAGCAAATATCAGTAAATATCCGATGATTCCCACCAATCCTGCCGGGATTCCGACAAACGTGATCAGACAGATGACCGAAACGATCGGGATCAGGATCATCGCCAGCGCACCAAAGCCAAAGGTTTTTCCCGGATGCTCCCTCGTGTGAACAGCCGCCTGTTCCAGACTCCTTCTGCCAAATGCGTATATAAGTAATCCGAGGATACCCATGGCAACAGACCAGTATAAAGCTGACTTTACCTCGTCAGCGATCTCATCATCTCTGTCATCCTCATCCTCAATATTCGTCTGCTCATATTCCAGGTTTTTAACTTTCGCGCTTTTAGCGATCACCGGCTCCTCTTCTGACCGGACTTTTAACGCTCCTGTGATCTCTGCATTCTCTCCCAGCTCTACAGAACCGGCCTCAATGAAAACATCTCCATCCACTTTGCCGTCAAAAGTAACCGTGTCGGCATATATTTTTACCGCCTTTGTATTTCCCGCGAAACTGACATGGTTTCCAGCAGCCATCAACGAATTGCCTGTTGTCTGACTGTCGACTGAGATAAGATTTCCCGCAGCAAAAATATTTCCCTTTAAAGTACTCTTACTGATTTTAATTGAATTACCTGCCAAATATGCCGATCCGCCGATCTTTGAATCTGACACTTCCAGATTCATACCGGACAATGCAACAGAGTCTTGCGATTCTGAATTATTAATCGTAAGATCTCTTCCGGCGCCGTAACCGCCGAAAAACAAACCTCCGTTGACATTCAATGAATCTCCCGAGAAAAAGTAATTTCCGGCTGAATCCATCTCCGAATCAGAAGACGCGGCAGATACCGGCATCGTACTGCAGATGATCATAAGTGCCAGTATCAGAAAACTGATTATCGGTCTGTTCTTTCTTCTAGTATTACTCATATCTGTCCCTTTCCGTCACACATATATTTATGGTGTCTATGATTATTGATATGAGTATATTAAAATATATAAACACTGTCAAACCTGCTGATATAGTATATTTTTCCGGCGGCCGATAATTCGATTCTTCAAGTGTAAACATCAATAATTCATCAGAACTGCTGACACACTTTGCATTCAATTCGCGATCTCTGATCGCGCGCAAGTTGCGTGATACCCTTGTGCGTCTTCCTCTGCGCAGCTCTGCGATCCGCCGGAGGCTCAACTCAGACGGTGGATCAACTCAGACGGGGGATTGAAACCCTCTGCTGAGTCAGGTTTGATTCAATACCCACCGCCTATTGAGGCCGGGAATCCCCATCTGAGTTGAGAACATATATCTTCGAATCATACTCTCCAGAGATCTCTATAGTTCTTGCCGGCGATACATATGGGACTTTGGGATATTCCGCAGCGATCTGCGGAGTCAATCCGTACTCCATAAGAATATCGCCGCCCTGTATCTCCTTCCCATTGATCTCATAATCAAACGAAGGGTTTAACCCCTTTAGTTTAATCTGACGGAATCCCATATTTACATTGGTTTTTATTATATAGACGCCCACGATCGCCAGCTTCTGATCATCACTTACTGACATCCATGCAGCTATATCTTTTTCAAAAGGACTGCCCAGGCGGTAAAATCTTCCTTTTTGAAGTACCTCCCTGTATTCTTTTACAAAACGGATCTGCTCCCTGACCTGCCGGAATTCCTCATCCGACAGCTTCGTCAGATCCATTTCATATCCAAAAGCCCCGAAAAAAGCCGTATTTCCACGTGTTTTCAACGATACACTCCTGCCGGTCTGCTGATTCGGAACCGCAGAAACATGTGCTCCAAAGGAACTGACAGGGTAACCATAAGAGGAACCATATTGGATTTTTATCCTCTCTATGGCGTCAGTATCATCAGAGCACCATGCCTGAGGAGCATAATACAGCATTCCTGCATCAAACCGGCACCCTCCGCTTGCACATGATTCAAAGAGCACCTGCGGGTATGCGGCGGTCATCTTTTCATACAGACTGTATACGCCCAGCATGTATCTGTGATACACCTCTCCCTGTTTCTCTGCAGGCCAGTGTGCCGAATAGCATTCCGTAACAGATGCATTCATATCCCACTTGATATAATCTATTCCAACGCCGTCAAAGGCTGTTGAAAGGCTGTTGAATATATGTTCAACAACTTCAGGATCAGAAAAATCCAGAACCAGTTGATTGCGGCCCAGACTTTTGTTTCTCGAGGGCGTTCTGAGAACATACTCCGGATGCTGCCGGTACAGTTCCGAATCCGGATTCCCCATTTCCGGTTCTATCCATATACCGAATTTCATACCCATCGCATGAATCTTTTCCGACAGACCCTTCAGCCCTCCTGGAAGCTTAGACCGGTCAGGAAACCAGTCCCCCAGTCCTGATTCCTCTTTTCTGCTGCCAAACCATCCGTCATCGAGGACAAATAATTCTATTCCGGCTTCCGCACCTTTTTTTGCAATCTGCAGGATAGATTCTTCCGTAAAATCCATTCCTGTAGCTTCCCAGTTGTTCAGAACAACGGGCCTTGTCCTGTCCCGCCAGTAACCTCTTGCGACCCTGCTGCGCAAAAAATCATGTATCGAGCCTGAAAGCTCGTTTAACCCGTTCCTTGTATAAGTGATAATGACCTCCGGGGTTTGAAATTCAGTATCCGGTTCCAGATTCCAGCAGAAGTTTCTTGGATTTATCCCCATCATCAAACGCAGATGATCAAATGTGTCTGAATCCGCCAGGGTCATAAAATTACCTGAATAAACCAGGTTAAAACCAAATGCTTCTCCTTCATCCTCTGTTGTATTTTTTCTTTTAAGTATTACGAACGGATTATGCTGTGAACTGGAATGCCCCCGCATGGATTCGATCATTGTGACTCCGCTTTTTTCCAGATCACGAATGAACGGCGTGCGCTCTCTGCCCCAGGCTCCTGAAAATTGTAGCCACTCATAATCAGAATCCGAAATATCCAGACTCATGGACATTGCTCGCTTCAGACAGACAGTCTCACTGCCGGTATTAATGAAGCGGACGCTTCTGACTATAACTGCTGCGTTCTCATATATCGAATAAAACATAACCAATTTTACTCCGGTCAGATGATCGGTCATACATATCTCCAGCGTCCACGCCTCGTTTTTATTTTCCACATAAGAATGCGGAAGCCCCTCTGTCTCCGGTTTTCCTTGAATGATCCTGAATGAATCAAAGACAAATTCCATTATATGACTTCCGTTTCTCTGTATTATCTCATATGCAGGCTCTCTGAAATCAGAAGTTCCGAAAGCAGGGTATTCCTGCCGCGCAAATTCCAGAGAAAAATTGGGATCTTTCGCAACAGGGTTTGAAGATATAGGTCTGCAGCTATTGTTTATCATATCTGCATATGATTCTCTATGCCTTACTCTTTTGCCAAAATATACCTGACCCATCTGTCTGTTCGGCAGTTCCCTGATAATATAACTTATTTTATTATTATAAAGATGAAATTCATTTCCTTCTTTGTTATGTATTATCGGCATGATATCTCTCCTTAATATATGATATTCCGATACACTGTCTGTCTCTGAAATTGACAAAAGACCCTTGGCATAACCTCAGGTCTTTTGTTTCATAATACGCATCAATACTTTTTACGGACGGAAGTTAACGCTTACTCTTCCGCCAGCGCCTTATTCATTTCTTCCGCGATTTGTTTACAAACTTCATCCATCATGGACGTATCCTGCCATGCAGTTACCAGAGACTGTTTAGCCCTCTCCGCCCAGGCGGAATTCCTTGAACATGGCATTGGAATAAGTGTCGCTGTCCCGTTTGCTTCATCCAGATACGGTGAAAGATCGATTCCCTCAATAGACGACGCCCATGCTTCAGATGTTCCTTTATATGCGCTCATTGTAACGCCCAGTTCCGCCTGTTTCGTCTGGCCTTCTTTTGAACAAAGAAAAGAAATCAACGAATACACAGACTGAGGATCTTTTACATTCGCCGGCGCGGCCCATCCAAGCCCGTTAAAAATAGAAACTCTCTCTCCATCATCGCATGTACCATTTCCATTCGCGTCATGATAAGGAAGCACCGTACACGCCCATTGAGTATTTCCCTCCTCTGCAAGTTCTTTGAATGTTGGGGCATACCAGGAACCAAACATACTCATGGCAGCGGTATTTGACATAAAAAGATCAATATTTCCAGTCTCAGCCATAGTCTGCTGCGGAGGCATCGTTTTTATCAGCTCTCCATACATTTCCATGGCTTCAAGGGTTTTCGGATCATCATATCCCGACTTGGTTTTCTCATCATTTATGATATAACCGCCGTAGCTGTATACGGCATTATAAAAGCCTTCCTGATTTGCATCGGTGTTTCCGACAAATCCATACTGTGTTCCGTCTTCCTTTGTCAGCATTTGCGCTGTTTCAATAAGTTTTTCCCACGTCCATGTGTCATCAGGGTATTCCAGCCCCTCTTCGTCAAACATATCTTTGTTATACCAAAGCGCGATCGTATCATAATCCTTGGGTAAAGCGTATTGTCTGTTTTCATAGCTGTAAAGATCCGTGATCTCATCATAATAATTTGACAGATCAATACCTTCATCTTCCGCAATATAATCTGTAAGATCAAGCAGTATACCCTGATCCATATATTTTTCTGAATACTGCGAATGCATCCAGAACAAATCCGGCATCTCACCTCCTGATGCTCCTGCCTCCAGAAGAGTCCAGTAATTGTCCCAGTCGACCACTTCAACTTTTACCTGGATCCCTGAAGATTCTGTCCACTCATCACATATTTCCTGAATCCCCGCCTGTTGTTTGGAGTCCCAGATATTAACGTTGATCTTGTCCGCAGAGGCGGCATTTGTTCCACCGGCAGAAGCAGAATTTTCAGTATCTGCCGTTCCTTTCGTACTTCCTCCTGAAGAGGAAGACCCGCCGCAGCCTGCCAGAGCACCCATTACCATGACAGATATCAACAATCCTGCAATTATCCTGTTTTTCATGAGCTTTTTCCTCCCTGTCCTTTAACGCAAGTTCACATTTCCCGGATACAAATAACGGCCCTTATTCGTAACGGATGCTGAAAGCATCCTCCGTTTGAATAAATACTAGCAGACACAAATTCCGAAAAAAATTATTTATTGTATACAAAACCCTGACAAATGTAGCCTCATATTACATGAAGCAATTTATTATTTATCTGAGAAGCAGTATATTCAGGTAAATCTGAAGACTGGCGTAAAAATGTTAGAAGCTCATTAAAAAATATTTTTTTCAGTCAGGATGATAATTATAAAAATATTACCGGAACACGAACGAAAGGGAACCATTATGAAAGTGGTTCCCCGGGAACAAATGTTTAAGCTCATATCCTTTCATGATTATGATTTTTCTAACGCATGATCATAAGCCGCCAGCGTTACTGAATCAAAGAGCACAAACCGTATAATGTTTATTTTGCCCGGGTTCTTCGCACAGAACTCACGCACTGTTCTTACTGCTATAACGGCTGCCTGATCCACCGGATAACTGTAAACGCCTGTAGATATTGAAGGAAACGCAATCGTTCTTATACCGTTGTCAACTGCGCACTGAAGCGAATTGCGGTAAGCGTCGGCCAAAAGCTGCGGCTCGTTCCGGTTTCCACCGTGCCATACCGGACCTACCGTATGGATCACATATTTACACGGCAGCCTGTAGGCACCTGTAATCTTTGCCTCTCCGGTCCTGCATCCGTGCAATGTCCTGCATTCTGCCAGAAGTTCCCGGCCGGCTGCCCTGTGAATAGCGCCGTCCACGCCTCCTCCGCCCAGCAGGCTGTTATTAGCAGCATTTACGATAGCTTCAAGGTCATCGACTTTTGTGATATCTCCCCTGACTGTTTCTATTCTTACTTCCATCTTTTACCTCCTTTCATCACTATATGGTTCTAGGCGTTTGCGAAACGCCAGAATCCGAGTAATTGCGGCATTCTTTTTAGAACAAAATAAAACAACTCCTCACTGGTTCATGGTAAAATTGAGTTGTCCAAAAAAATCAACCATGCCCCAGAAAGGAGTCGCTACACCTATCATAACATATCATCAAATGACTTTGGCTGATGTTTTTACAGAAACTCAGGAAATTTTTGAATCCGATAAACCCGAATTTCTGAATCTGCTCGAATCTTCCATAGATCTCAGTGAATTAATCCCGGTTTCTTTTGGAAACCATTTCTATGCTTCTACGGGAAGACCCCGTGAATACTTATTGACGTCTTTGCTTTGGGCTCTCATTATCCAACGGATCTTCTCCATCCCAACGTATTCCCTGCTCCTGACTCTCCTCGAATACTCCAAAGATTTGCGAGAATTCTGCGACTTTACCAAGGTTCCGGATGCATCAAAGCTCACCCGTTTCAAGCAGGAGTTTATCAACGACCTACAGGTGTTTTTTGATTCTCTTGTTGATTTTACCGAACCGATCCTACAGGAGATCGATGCCGCAAAAAGCATCGATGTCTGTGTTTGATACGACTGGTCTGGAAGCCTACGTTACAGAAAATAATCCGAAGTATACTAATCAGAAGATCCGTCAGCTGAAAGCCTGGGCTAAAACCATGGGGTTTGATAAATCCTATGATCCGTATAAAGCCGCTTATGGATCTATGCCGACGCATTCTTCTGCTGATCCCGAGATCAAACAACAGTACCTTAACGGCCACTTTTGCTATGCTTACAAAGCTGGCATCCTTACCAACGGACTTGGTATTATCCGTGCCATCGAATTCTATGACAAGGATTACTTTGCTGCCCATCCGGAGATAGAGCGTTACAAGAAGACCAATGCTCCTGATGAGGATAAATCCGTTGGTGACGCAAGGCTTCTGCTTCCTTTGCTGAAAGACTTCTTCAGGAAACATCCGTTGATCAATCCGAAAACATTCCTCGGTGATGCCGCTTTTGACAGCATCGAGATCTATAAAGCATTGCTTTCCGGTGATACACTCGGCTACAATCCGAATGGAACGGCCAGAATCTTCGAAAAAGCTTACATCCCGCTACGGGCAGGCCTGAAGCTGACCAATCCGGATTATACGATCAATGAAAACGGCATTCCCTGCTGTCCACATGATCCAACCCTTCCCATGAAGCCGGAAGGAAATACCTCCCACCTTCGGTGCGGGCTGAAAACATTCAAGTTTGTTTGTCCCAAAATGAAGTGGGAAACCGGAGCAGACGGAAAATCCCATCGCGTCTGCCACTGTGAGAATCCCTGTACGGATTCTGCATGCGGACGCATGGTCTACCTGTACCCTGTGAAAGATCTCCGTCGCTGTCCCGGAGTAGTCCGCGGATCAGAGGAATGGGAGTCAACTTATAAGATCCGCACATCTGTCGAGCGCTCTATCAATCACATCAAAGACAGTTTCTGTCTCGGAGATCGCAAGACGCAGAATGCAAAGACCCTTCATGCCGACCTTCTGCTTGCCGGCATAACCCAGCTGATAACGGTAGTCGTGGCGGACAGAATACACAAACCTGAATATTTCCGTTCACTGAAGTGTCTCATCGCATAGGCTGTCGGAACTGAATAATGAGGAAGGCTTATTAAAGTACGTCAAATTTCAAGGTTCAGTGTGGTTATCCACAACAACGTGGCATTATCCACCGATTTTGATCCATAGAATCCGGCATGGCCGGATTTCGACCTTGTTTTATTCAGGATTGCGAACTCGTGGAGCGAGTTTCGCAATTGCCTCTTTTGGTTTTTGGGTTGGAATCATCACAACCTCAAGGTTCCAATACTCTTTTTATTATTTTTTATTCAACTGACTATTTCTTTACTCCAACGACATACGGTGCTGTGAGAGGACGTGAGTTAAACATCCTTCCTACTCGGTTATTATTCGTTTATTACCTTATCAAAACAGAAGAAGTTTTCAACGATTATTTCCGAGCCAAAACATTTATATTGAACATAGTAATTTCTGTTTAGGTTTACGAAACTATAAATAGTCCCATCATCAATAGAATCTCTGGCTTCTCTATCTTGAATTACGCAATTATTTATATCTGCAACATCTAATTCATCTGGAATAATAATGGTTGTGGAGTATGATATTGAAGATCTGCTCGAAACCACTATATTATCTTTGCTTTTTGTAGTAGTTAATGGCACTGTTACAAGAACGAAGAGCATCATCATACAAATCAATGCATTTCTAATACAGATATACGACGAGTATACGAAATTGTTTCTGATGATGTTGCGATTTATATTTCTATTTGTACAATCATCATATTTTTCTTTTGTGTCCACGTCATCTGCGGCCAAATCGGGCAAACCTACTGTTGACATTGTATTCTCATTAAATAAGACTTTGATAGCATCTATTCCAGAAACGAATAAATAGATAATAGCGGTTAACAAAATAATAAACGATATCCAATGTAGGGTTATACACGAATATTTATTAATTAGTGAACCAGTTAAGCCATAAGCTCCCATAATAACAGTAATGGCAATAGTAATAGCAATAACATTTGTTTTTGCCTTATCCTCAAATTTGTTTTTGACTTCAAATGTTTCGACATATTTTTGCCTGAAATTTTCTATTGGAATCTGATCGAAATTATCTATAGCCGCACGATTACTTTGATTTTCCGCACTATTTATTGCCTCTTTAAGTTGCTTGTTGGCTTTTCTCATAGAAACCGAAGGAAATACTTGACCAATTATGGATTGTATGATTTTAATCATTTTATGCCTCACCAACCAATTCGTTTACAATGGCTTTTTCAAGCGGAATAGCACTATATTGACTTAACCAGCCCCATTCCCCGGTAGGATTGATTTCAATAAAATAATACTGTCCATCTGAAAATGCCAAATCAACACCACCAAACAATAGCCCAAGTTTGTTCATCAGCTTAAGTATATTGTTTGAAATGTCATTCGGCAATGTTTCGGGTATATACTGAAGGTCTTCTTTAGCATTTTTCCTCCAGTCTCCATATATGTTTTCACCGTTTTTTGTAATGCCAAAAGAGAACAGTTTATTGCCAATAACTGTAACCCTTATATCACGTTTATCTTCAAGGAATTCCTGCAAAATAATTGGGGCGTCTTTGATGTTAGACTCTACAAGTTCATTTCCACCGACAACTGAAGAATATGTGAAATACTCTTGTGTCCCATCATAAAACAAAGCCGTATCCAATGACTTTACAATGTACTTGTTCATAGGCGTGATACTTTCTGGTAACTTATTGCCAACAAACGTTTTTGGGGTGAGCAATCCAACATTCTGTGCACATTGAAGTTGATACAGTTTGTTCTCGGCGCGGTATGTATTTACCGGATGATTAATCCACTTTGCTTTATCTAAAACAATAAGGTTTCTGATAAACGAACTCCATTGGCTTCTGTATAATTGCTCATTTACGTTGTATCTTTTGTGAGATCGCAAGAAAACTGGCGCTCTGAAAAAGATGCCTTTCAAGGTATTATTTCTGACCGTATAGGAGTTATTATCCAGTTTTACTGTCATTTCTCGATTATTCAAGGAGAATATGATTTCGTATTCTCCAAACTTATCACGGTTTAGTCGGAGATATCGCTTTTTACGTTCTCTTAGCTCAAGACAAACAAGGTCTGTTGAATAATCAATGGATGATGAAATAATTAAATACTCAATATCATTCACCTTTATGATCCTCACCAGTTTCAATATCAAATTTTTTAGTACACGGCTTCTGTGGATTATCACTTTTCATCATTGCAATATTAGATGAATTGTCCACCCAATATCCATCCTTAGCTTTATACGAACAACCATTTGGTGTCAGATTCTGCTCAGGTATGTCATACTTTTTGGCTTTTTCTAAAAGAATATGGTCTTTCATATTCATTCTCCTTTATGATTTATTTATGTATATAAAAGACTTCTTTGAGGTAAATGCTTTATTAAAATGAAAGATCATCAGAATTGTCATCATCAGCGGCAATTATTTTTAAGACGTTTTTAAAACAGCTAAATAAATGGTCATAGATGATGATATATATCTTATATAGTTTGAACAGAATTAATTAAACTCTCACTGCCGATATTTTTGTTCCCTCTTCCTGAATGCGTTTTCTCCGCCTTCCATAATTTCACAGATACCTTCTCGAATCAACTTTTCTTCTATACATCCTGCTTTCTTATCTTTTCTAAAGGTTACTTTTCCAGCATTGTTGCGTTCAAGAACAATAATTCCCTCTGCATCACCTAATACAGGTATATTAGGATTATGGGTAACAATAATAATTTGCCTCTTGTTCTTCATCTTTCTAATAGATTTCACAACAAGTGAATATATCAAACTATTATCTAAATCGTCTTCTGGTTGGTCAATGATCAATGGATTTTCTCCACTATTCAAAATAAACGCAAGAATAGCCGCACTTTTTTGTCCAGGAGATCCTTCGTTAATATCTATCGAAACATTCTCATCGACAATTTGGATTTGAAGTTTATCTTCTGGCAGTACTTTAACCATTGAACTTAATGTATCATTATTATACTTATCATTCCAGAGTTTTTTAAAACGCACATCATAAGAGCCCTCAAATAAATCTTCAATGTTACCTGTATCGGTAATCAATAAAAACTTAAGGAAGGATTTATAATGATCCCAGTTATTGTCACCTGACAATACTTGTTCAACCAATTTTTGAAAGTCGCTGTCAAATGTGCCTTCTTTTCCAAGTTCCTTCTGGAGATTTGCCTTCCAGCGAGATAAGTGCCCCAACTGAATAACCTTGATAGATATATTATCTAAGTCAAGTGCATCAATAACACCCTGTCTTTTTTTTGATAATTCAATCCTTTTGTTGAGAAATGCATCAATACAGTTTTCAATTATCTCTTCGATATCTCTTTGTTTCTCTTGAAGTAATATCAACTCTGAGTATCGCTGTTTATTCTTTTGAAGTTGGTTCTGAATACTATTTATATCTTCTCCACCAGTATTTCTAACTTCTTCCAAGGCATCCAAATACCTTTTGTATATTTCGTCTCGCATTTTGTAACTGGCTGCCTTTTTGTAAGTCTTTTCCATTGTTTCAATATTGTCTTTCACTTGACCCATCAATACAATGAGCCTACTATTTATATCTTTTAAATTCTTTAGCGACTGTATTTCGACCGTATTTTCGTCTTTATTATCTAATTCACCTATTTGTTTTTCCAAGTCTTTACATTGTTGTTCAAATCTTTCGATATTACTATTTACAATGTCTAATTCAGTAGTATACGCTCTTTCTACATTTTTAATCTTGAGATCAATAGTCTCATAATCGCTTCTTGATTTCTCAATTCCGCTCGCTTTGAACTTTTTAAGTATCGCCTCCGCCTTTTCAATTTCAGCTTTTATAGTTGGCAGTTCTTTGATTCTTCTCCGATTACTCTTATATTCATCCGAATATTTCTGCATGTCCAAGATTGCATCTCCGATCTCGTCTGATAAAGAGTACATATCTACAGAACACTTATCATCAATCATTTTTACAAGGGGACTAGTATTTTGATTTGTAATACTAGCGTCTTCCTCTATCAGATTAAAAATTTCCTTTTGTCCATAAAAGTCGATTTTAAATTCAGGGGGATTTTCAACTCTTCCATTGTCATCTACAACATCACTTACTAACTGTTTTCCTTTTCTTTTTGTAATAATCTTATATGGTTTTGCAATGCCAAAATTAAAAGATGACTTCACGATCGACGACGATGGGCCTTCTCTAGCGAAGGCTTCCAGATGCGTAGGGATGGCACCCAAACGGCAAAAGGCCGGACGAAATTCAAATGTTCTAAGATCAATTTTGCCGATGATTCTCCGTCCTGTACATGTGAGCATCCCTGTTCAGATCCAGCCTACGGCCGAACAGTTCATCTTGTCCTGAAGGATACTCCAAGGCTTTTTAATGATCCGCCCAGAAGTAGTAAGAAATTGAAACTAGAATACAGTTCAAGAACGTATTCAGAGAGGTGTAATAAAAGAGAAAAGATCGATTATAAATTTAGAAGACAGCAGATACCGGTCATCTAAAATGTGGTACCTGCCGCCGCTTTGCCATCATGATGTGTCAATATCTTAATACATGGGCTTTGCCAAAGTCATCCCACCTAAAAAATCTCTTTGAACAAGCCGCTTAACTGAATAGCAATACTATTATATACCTTTTCTGACGTATGGTCTATTAAAGTGCGCCATTTTTCAAATCTGATTACATGTCTGGTCTGTTCTGGATAATATTTACTTCTCAAGATTCATCCGACCAATGGATCATGTTCGGCAGGCTCAAGATTCCGAGAGTCTATACTATATAGTCCAGACAATTATTTTTTCCAGTTTAACATAATTATAAATCTGCTGCTTTTAATACGATCAAAAAGGAGACGGTGTCAAATCCGTCTCCCATTTTTTCAAAAGTCTATGTATCATTTATTTACTGAACGATATATCCGGAGATATCATTCATCAACGAACCCGTATCCATGGAGTCTATGCAAAGATCTACACATTCTCCCGTAGATAATCCGATCACGCCCAGAACGGACTTCGCGCTGATCTGGTAATTATCCCATCTCAGATTCATTCTATATGGATATCTGCAAACTGTTCTTACAAAGTTAAGAGCATCATCTGTAGTGTTTAATTTAACTGTTACGTTTTTCATAAAGTCCTCCTTTCCCGGGTGTGACCTGCGGTAAATGTTTGTTATTGATATTCTTTTTTATCGGATGTGTTTTGTTCCATCTGATGTTATAAATATAGTCCGAAAGACGTGAAAAATCTTTAGAATACCTTGCTTTATCGCGGAAAGACAACATCTTATAATTTCTTATATATTTTTGAAGTACATGCTTTTTCTTCAATATAAACCCCTGCAAAACCGGAACAAGATTCTGAAAAAAGCTTTTTAAAGGGTCTTTTATTTCATATCGTTTATTATTCTGTTTTTTATATTTCTTGTAATTTATGCTTTAAGAATAACGTCTTTTTACTGTGAAGATCGAATTCTTTGTATTTAGTGTCAATCCGGGTTTCTTTGATTTCATCTATGGAGTTTAATCAAATATACCTTATCCAAACTATGAAATCTTGTCATCGATGCATCAAATGAAATACCAGAATGAAGTTATGTCACGCAATATGTCACGAACAAAAAAAAGAGCCTTTAATAAGACTCTTTAAGGTATGGACCTGGCGGGAATCGAACCCGCGTCCGAAAGCCTATCCATCCAGGCATCTCCCATCACAGTCAATCTATTTTTATTCCCTCAGAGCCGGACCGGTTGACAGGTCGTCTCGTTTTGGTAGCTTCATAAATTCTTTTTTCCACGCAAAGCTTAATGGAAAAAGTGCCCCGTCTTATTTGATGCCCGTTCTACAGGCACGGGAACCTGCAGACGAACAAGCAGCACTCAGGCTGCTAAAGCGTAATCTTCGTTAGCTTTTATATTTAATTTCCAGGTTGATACGCGGTCCCGGAGTCCGCGGATGGCTTCCCAAACTTCAAAACCCCCGTCGAAACCAGTACAAGCCCGAATGCGTTATGATCGAGATGCTATACCGGAAACGAAGATTTCTTCTTATGTAACTTAACAGATATGTTTACTCCTGTCAAGGATTCGGTGAAAAAAACATCACCGATAATTCACTTTAAATTCACGCTCTGCTTCTCTTTTCTGATCCTTCTTTGCGATATCCTGACGTTTGTCATACAGCTTCTTACCTCTGGCCACGCCAATCTCTACTTTGATCAGAGAATTCTTAAAATATACCTGCAGCGGCACCAGCGTGTAGCCCTTCTGCTGGATCTGTGCCTGCAGTCTGGCTATTTCTCGCTTATGAAGGAGCAGTTTTTTTACTCTGAGCGGATCCCGGTTAAAAATGTTTCCTTTCTCATAAGGACTGATATGCATACCGTAGATGAACACCTCACCATGATCTATCTTTATAAATGCTTCTTTTATAGAGCACTTTCCCATCCGCAGAGACTTTACCTCTGTTCCATGCAGCTCGATACCTGCTTCGTATCTTTCTTCAATAAAATAGTCGTGATACGCTTTTTTATTATTAGCGATCAGCCTTGAACTCTTTTCTTTTGCCATATACCCTCGCTTATGATTATGATTAAAAACTTCCCTTTTCATGATCAGACTGTTTCAAAAATGCTATGCGGGAAGTTTAAGTTATGATCTATACTTATTAAAATTTTAATCCTCAGCAAGCTGAAAATCAACAATTCGCATCGCCGGATCCGCAAAAAGAACTTTTACCTTTACCTTCATTCCCAGCGTAAAAACTCTGCCCGTATGTAATCCGCAGATCTGATGTTCTTTTTCGTTATATTCATAATAGTCGTCCTGAAGGGTTCTCATCCCTACCAGGCCTTCGGCAGTGTTATCCAGCTGTACATAAAATCCCCAGCCTGTGACTCCCGAGATGGTTCCCGTAAACTCCTCCCCGACATGTGACAGCATGTATTCCGCTATCTTGATCTTGTTCGTTTCACGTTCGGTCTCCACCGCTCTTCTCTCAAGCGCAGAGGATCTCCATGCAACGTCATCCAGGATCCTGTAGTAATATGACAGCTTCCTGTCATGAAGTCTGCCCCGGAGATCGTCCTTGATAATACGGTGGATCTGCAGATCAGGATATCTTCTGATCGGGGATGTAAAGTGACAGTAATGCTTTGCCGCCAGTCCAAAATGTCCGATATCTTCCGTAGTATAACGTGCCTGCTTCATGGACCTTAGCAGGACCGTACAGATCAGATTTTCCTCCGGAGTTCCTTCCGCCTGCGCGATGATCTTCTGAACTTCGCCGGGCGTTATCTCTTCTCCTCTCTTTTCCACTTTATATCCCTGCCGGCGCACGAAAGACAGCGTCTCTTCCATCGTATCCCGATCCGGCGTTTCATGTGTCCTGTAAAGGAATGGCATTCCTTTCCTGTGATAGGTCTCTGCCACAGTCTCATTTGCGGCCAGCATGAAGCTCTCGATCAGCTGTGTGGCTTCCGTAGCATACTCAGCTCTGATCTCCACAGGTTCATCGTCATCATCAAGAATGAACCTGGCCTCCGGAAAATCAAAATCTACGGCGCCTCTGTTTTGGCGTCTCCTGCGCAAAAGCTTAGCGAGACCTCTCATACTCATCAGCATGGGTACAAGTCCCGGATATTCTTTTCGGATCTCTGATTCCGCCTTTTCTCCTTTACTGTCTGCATCTGCGAAAAGCTCATCAACCATGTTATAGGAAAGACGCTTTGTAACACAGATAACGGTCTCGGCTATCCTGCTGTCTACTATCTTTCCTTCGCGGTCGATCTTCATAATGCAGGAAAGAGCCAGACGATCCTCTCCCTGATTAAGTGAGCAGATGCCATTGGATAATTTCCGCGGAAGCATGGGAATGACTCTGTCACAAAGATATACTGATGTTCCCCGTTTAAGAGCTTCCCGGTCCAAAGCGCTGCTTGCCTGTACATAGTTGCTCACATCCGCAATGTGCACTCCCAGTCTCCAGAACGCTCCGTCCCTCTGCAGGGAAACAGCGTCATCCAGATCTTTTGCGTCTTCTCCGTCTATGGTCACCATCTGCTGATTTCTAAGGTCAAGCCTGCCGTAAAAATCGGCTTCAGAGGGTTCATCCGGACATGCCTCTGCCTGGCGTTCCACTTTTTGGGGGAATTCTTCTATAATTCCGTTTGCAAGTACAGTTTTAGTGATCAGGTTTTCATTATTGTCAGTGCCGCTTCCTCTTTTTCCTGTCTTTTTATTTTTCCTTTGCGAACCGGCATTCTTTTCCTTCTCAGCGTTCTTTGTTCCGTTTCTTCCGGGAATAACCTTCTGATATCTTCCTTTTGAATTGATCTCTATTTTCCCCTCTGCCTGCAGAATATCCAGCACCTGCGCCAGATCCTTCCGGCGTCCTTTCGGGACCTCCAGGAGCATAGCTATGTCTTTTTCCCGCATAGGAGTATAGCTTTTAGAAAAAATAAAGTCTTCGATCAGGCGTTTTCTCTTCTTTAAAATATGTCCTTTTGTTTTTTTCATATGATTTCTTTCCATTAACCGGCCGGGTATGCTGCCTTTGTGCCATCCCTGCTGTCATGTGTTCTGTCCCGAAAAAAAAGCTGCTGCTCAGCGGCAACAGCTTTATCATCATTTCAGAAATTAATATTCAGTACAAGTGCGATCACGAAGAAAAGGATTCCCAGGATCCTTGTGATCCTGATCAGGTTTCCTTCCATGGAACGTCCTTTATTCTTTCCCCAGTATGTATCCATTGATCCGGACATTCCTCCGATAGCTCCAAGTCCCGGATCTTTACTTTTCTGCATCATGATCACTGCTACTAAAGCAATACAATCTATGGTCAGTACCACTGTTAAAATAGTCCGAATTACCGATGACATTTCTTTACCTCCAAAAAACACTTAGAGTATCATAGCACAGATGCTTGTAGTTTTCAACCGATAATTACTAATTTGTAAATGAAAGGATATTCAATCCTCTTTCTTTTCCGAACGGCGCTGAATGACATTTTTCAGACAGCCGGTGCCGTAAAACAATGCTCTCTTCACACGGCTGACCGTAGCCGAACTGGCGCCTGTCTCTTTTATTATTTCTGTATAAACTTTATCATTATACAGCATTTCCGCCACATTATAACGCTGCTGCATGGAATGCAGCTCACTCATGGAACAGATATCCTTAAGGAAATCTTCTACCTCGTCAACATCTTTCAAAGAAAAGATTGCTTCATACATTGCTTTGTTTTCATTACTATCAAATTTACCCATATCGCCCTGCCATTTTTTATCCGGATCATTTAACTGTTAAATCATTCTTGCATTTCAATCTAGTCTTATTATCTATTTCATTTTATCATTTTAGTCAATTAAAGTAAAGTTCTTATACCTTTCATTAAATGTTCTTCTGTCCTCTCATCAAAGGTTTTCCAGAATAACCGTGAAAGGTCCGTCATTGACAAGTGATACCTTCATGTCTGCTCCGAACTTTCCTCTCTCAACGACAGGCACATATTCCTCTGCTTTCTTGATTATATATTCGTACAGTTCTTCTGACATATCGGGAGCTCCCGCTTCGATAAAACTTGGTCTGTTCCCTTTTTTACAATTTGCATACAGTGTAAACTGAGAGATCAGAAGCAGCTGGCCTCCCACATCGGCAAGCGACAGGTTTGTCTTTCCGTTTTCATCCTCAAATATCCGAAGCGACGTCATTTTTTTCACATATTTATCGGCAGTTTCTTTTGTATCTTCTTTTCCGATACCTATAAGCACCATAAATCCCCTGCCGATCTTTCCTGCGGTCTGTCCGTCTATATCAACTTTTGCTTCTGTGACTCTCTGTATTACAAATTTCATAAATATCTCCGTTCTTCTTTTTTTGCGGCTGCTCCGGCTTTTATATGCCCGGAAGAGCACCTTTTTGATTATATCACAGACCTGTTATAATATGCCCCTAAAATACAAAACCTGATCCTGCAGTTCCAATGTGAAAGTTTTTATGCTCATACCATAGTATCGCTTCATTTATTTATGCTATAATACCTATACAAAAACTTCCCTCTTCATGTCGAAGATCCAGACGATGTTATTTTCATGAGCGGACTGTTTCAGAAAAGCCATGGGGGAAGTTTTTATACCTATGCATGTGCAGGGATGTTTCAACTCAGCCGGGGAGTCTCCGGCTGATCGCAGCCTTTATATTCCGAAAGAGAACGAATAATTATAATTACCAGTTTTCTTCGAACATTTTTTTACAGGATTACTGATCATGATAGAACAAACTAATTCCTTATATAAACTGATCATTCTTCAGATACTTTCCAAAGTTAATTTTCCTCTGTCCGCGGCTCAGATTGCGGAATTTATGGTGGAGCACAGATATACCACTTTTTTCCGGCTTCAGGAGGTGATCGCGGACATGGTGGATACCGGGCTTTTACAGACAAAGACCGAAAACCATGTGACCTATTACTCCGCTACTGAACAGGGGCAGGATACTCTTCGATTTTTCAATCAGGACATTCATGATGATATCAAAGATGAGATCGCTGTCTTTATAAAAAATAACGGATATGAGATGCGCATGGACTCTTCCGTAAAAGCTAATTACCGCTGGCTGAGCGATCAGGGATATGAGGTTCACTGTACCGTCAGTGAAGGAAATGAGAACCTGGTCGATCTGCGGATGACTGTAGCCACAGAAGAAGCAGCACGAACCATCTGTAATAACTGGTACCACAAAAATGCTGATGTCTACGCATCACTTATGGGTATCCTTCTGTCGGACTAAAAAAAGCTGCCATCGAACCTCCATCAGTAAGGTTCAATGACAGCTTTTTCAGTATTTTAGGATATGATGTATTTTTTCATATGATGCATTACAGATTCAGATTCAGATCATTTTCCTTGATCCATCCCTTCTTTCTCAGAGGGATCGCAATGATCGGAGTGAGCACTGCCGGGAGCACGAAACTGATCAGTATCAGTCCGATCCAGTCCATTGCGGTTATAGCCGCTTTCGCTCCGGAAGCCACATCAGCGACCCAGCCTGTATAAACGCCGATCTGTCCGACCAGTCCGCATGTTCCCATTCCGGAAGAAACAGCCGCGCCGTTCATCTGCAGTTTGAATATGCATGTGGCTATCGGTCCTGTGATGGCAGAAGTAATGATGGGCGCGATCCATATCTTCGGATTACGCACTATATTACCCATCTGGAGCATGGAAGTTCCGATTCCCTGCGCCAGCAGGCCTCCCCATTTGTTCTCTTTAAAGCTCATAACAGCAAAACCGACCATCTGTGCGCAGCAGCCTGCTACAGCTGCTCCTCCGGCAAGCCCTGTCAGCGACAG
>DFHP01000001.1:3385-30655 GCA_002371335.1 Eubacterium sp. UBA3720 | reverse complement strand
CCCATAAGGAATGGCTGCAGCTCTGTAGCCCACATGATCGCTGTTCCCACCGCGCTTGCGGCTTTGCCGATGCCCGGCGCCCACCACATGGAAAGCAGGACTCCGATGATGATCGTAACACTCGGAGTCACGATAATATCTACAGGCGTTTCCTTTGAAACAGCTTTACCAAACTCGGTTGCAATGATCGCAATGATCAGAACGGAAAGCGGTCCTCCGGCTCCTCCAAGTTCATTTGCCGCGCCGCCCACCGCAATGAGCGAAAACAGTACCAGCTGCGGCGCCTGAAGAGCATATCCGATAGAAACTGCCATGGCGGCTCCTGTTCCGGCCGTGGCGTAGCCTCCGATCTTTGTCAGGATCTCAATACCGAACTGTGTTCCGATAGTGTTAATGATCGTTCCGATCAGAAGTGATGCGAAAAGACCCTGCGCCATAGCGCCAAGCGCATCGATACCATATCTTTTCGCAGAGAAAACGATATTTTTACGCTTCAGAAATGCTTTGAAGCCTTTCTCCTTCTGTGACATCTTATTTGTCTCCTTTTCAAATAAAAGAATGATAGGTTGCTGCACAGATGTATTTACATCTGTCTTGTCAGTCGTCTGACCTTATGTATTGTATCATATTTTCTGATTTTGAAAAGGGGTAAATATCAATTTTTATTTTTTGATTCTTTCAAAATATGCTCTGATGGTTTTCTCATATCCTATATCTGCAGGCTCATAGAATATCTCGTCTTTGATCTCATCAGGCAGATACTGCTGCTTTACATAGTGATCCGGGTAATCATGAGCATATTTATAGCCGATGCCCCGTCCAAGCTTTGCCGAACCTTTATAATGGGCGTCTCTCAGATGGGAAGGAACTGTAGTATTAACGCTTTTTACCTTTTCCATCGCGGAGAAAACGGCGTTAGTGCAGGCGTTGCTTTTCGGAGCCGACGCCACATAGATCGCTGCCTGCGCCAGTATAAGCTGTGATTCCGGCATGCCGATCCTTTCTACTTCGGAAGCTGCGGACGCCGCAACGACCATTGCCATAGGGTCGGCGTTTCCCACATCCTCCGAAGCGCATATCATGATCCTCCTTGCAATGAATTTAACATCCTCTCCTGCGTACAGCATTTTTGCAAGATAGAATACCGCCGCATCCGGATCAGATCCCCGCATGCTTTTGATAAATGCCGAAATCGTATCATAATGCTGATCGCCGTCCTTATCATAACGTACGACGCGTTTCTGAATACATTCTGAAGCAGTCTCCAGATCGATGTGTATTTTCCCGTCCCCGGACGGCTGCGTGGTCAGAACGCCAAGCTCTATGGCGTTTAAGGCTTCCCGGGCGTCGCCTCCCGCAGCGTCTGCCAGAAAATCAGCGGCATCATCTTCCAGTATGGCATTATAGCTTCCCAGTCCGTTTTCCTGATCGCTGACTGCCTTTAAAAGGAGTTTTTTTATATCTCCCGACTCTAAAGGCTTCAACTCAAATATAACTGACCTGGAGATCAGCGCTCCGTTTACTTCAAAATACGGATTCTCCGTTGTGGCCCCTATCAGGATCACTGTTCCGTCCTCCACATACGGAAGCAGATAATCCTGCTGGCTTTTATTAAACCTGTGGATCTCATCGATGAACAGGATCGTTTTTTTTCCGTACATACCGCGGCGGTCCTGCGCTGCTTTAATAGCGTCCTGCATGTCCTTTTTGCCTGCCATGGTCGCGTTCAGCTGTGTGAACGCCGCGCTTGTCGTATTTGCGATCACATGCGCAAGAGTGGTCTTGCCTGTACCCGGAGGCCCGTAAAATATAACAGAGCTTAATTTATCAGCCTTGATCGCCCTGTACAGAAGACGTCCTTTTCCCAGGATATGCTCCTGCCCCACAACTTCTTCTATGGTCTTCGGACGCATGCGTGAAGCCAGAGGGGACTCCTTTTCCATCGTTTTTGTTTTCATGTAATCAAATAAATCCATATTCACACCCGTTACCGGCTTCCTTTCATTTCCGCAGATCTTCCCGAATGACAATTCTGACACTTTTCAGGAATATCAGTCATGTCCGCTGCCATCTCCGCTGCTGACTTTAACAATATATGCGCCGCTGCCCGGTATCTTATCATCCGAACTGTCAAATACTATTTTTCCCATGCCGGCAAGCAGCGCTTTATTTATCTCCGGATATTTCTCATACTCACAGCTTCCGACAAATATATACTCCACTCCGTATTTCTTCAGCAGACTCATTACCTCTTCGGGATCGTCGGACGTATATACTGCTGATATATCAAGTCTTCTCTGATTCAGCGAATCCACATCTCCCCGCCACAGCCATTCATGCACATACCAGCCCATCACTGTGGGCAGACCGGTCATGGCCGAAACTCTGCAGTTTACCGAATAACTGTCTCCGTCTGCCTCGAGTATCACCGGATTTCCTTCTGTATTGCCGTCAAGCCACCGCAGAGCGGAAGCGTCCTGCGGGTACTGCTCTTCCAGATATGCCAGGGCATCCTGCCCAAGATATCCGGATGCGTTTTTTATATCTCCGTACCATTCGCTTACCGAATAAGGAAAATATCCGAAGGTCAGAAGCAGCAGAAAAAGCAATACAGACTGTGAAATAATTCGCGGGACACGCCATATGTTTTTACGCGTACCCTCGCACATATTTCTGATCAGCACATATCCCGTCATGATCCCAAACATAATGAACGCCTGATAAGTAAGCTTGAACATCGTGTTTGCTCTCGGATAGTATTCTTCATAGATATCACGCACATAGACAAGCTCCGGAATCATTACCAGCCCGGCGCCGCAGCACCCAAGGAGGAAAGCAAACATGTCAGGAAGTTCATGATCAAATACAATACCGGCGGGCCCTCTCCCGGAGCTCCTTCCTTCTTTTACCAAAATAAAAAGATAAACAAAAAACACCGCCGCAGGCAGCCCCCAAAGGATTGCCAGCTGATACAGAGGAGTATGAACGTTTGCTTTGGCGATCCCGGAAACCATCATTTCAAAACTCATCCGAAACGGCACGGCAGCAAGCGATGCAATAACAAACACCTCTGATCCTCTGATCAAAACGCCGCAGATCCCGTATGCGATCCGGTACCCCGGGGATGCTTCCTTCTTCGGTCTGCACCATATCTCATACATTATCAATACCAGAAAGATCACTGTCAGATAAATGATGAAATCCCAGTAATTTGTCCACTGGAACATTCCCACGAGCCATCCGCAGATCAGGATATGAGGCTGGAGCATTCCGTGGACAATATTCGGTATTTTTCCCTCATTCTCATCATTGTTCTCTGCGTTCCCTCTGCCACAGGCCTGACAGAGCCATGCGTAAAGAAGCCCTGTCACCAGCAGCACAAAAATTATATTAAATACATGGGCATGCAGATCTCCGAGCACAAAGGAATAGGATGGAAACTCATGAATACACTGGTCGGATGTTGCCGGATTATAGCCTATAAAACGTGTGGAATCCGGAAACCAGTAATCTTTATACCCTTTCATTTTAAATACCGGGCCTGACAGCCCGTAAATGACATAATGCATATTGCCCGCCAGGGAAACGGCTGCGCCTGCCAGAACGCCTCCTGCGGCCGATGCAGGAGAATTCTTTTTCAGCCGGTGCATGATCATGTTCCACACAAGGGAAAAAGGCATCATAAAGGCAAATGAGGCAATCATCGCTCTTGAGAGATTGTATGTCTGTTCCGCTTCCGTACCCGAAAGCTTAGTAAAAAACGCAGCAAAATACTGACCGCCATAATAGTAATTAATGTTTTTTCCCGCATACCAGATATCTGCGGCAGGCAGTGTCCTGCTCCTCATCATGGCCTTCAAAAAACCGAAATCCATGAATTTCTCCGTCCCAAAGGCCTCCGGGCGAAATCCCATGATATATGCCCACATCAGAAATAGCAGCAAAAAGAGAATTTCTTCCGAAAGTATCAGTTTCCATGAAATACCGGGTCTGAAAGGACCGGAGAATTCCGCATCCGCTGAAGCGTCATCTGCATCCTCCCGCTCTGTGTTCAAAAAGAAATGTTTCTTTCTGATCACAAATTTTCCCCCTGCAGTTAAGATCAGTACAAAGGCAGCGGCCAGCCGGCATACGCTTCCTGTAAAAGGAACTGCTTCAAAACATACCGCTGCCCAGGTCAGGTATCCCGCTGCGGCTGCGGACAGTACCTTGCAGAAGATCCATCCCCGGTCTGCGAAGGCTTTGAACAACCCCTTCGCCGCCGGAAAAATGCCGCATCCCATGATGAGCATCATCAAATACCATTTGATAAAAACCGGCGCGTCATTTCCAAGCATTAAACCGCTGCAGGCAAGGGCTGCCGCAATGCATACAGCCAGTCCGGTCATCATTATTCTGTTTTCACGGACCTTTACCTTATGATCCAATTTCCACCTCTTATCTTAAGTAAGACCGGCAGCAACGCCTCTTAATAATCGCTTATAACCCGGATTTCCCAATCACTCTCAGTATGTGAAAAAGGAGCTCCCGCGTAAAGCGACAGCCCCTGTCTTTATTTGCAGATGTCTCAAAGTTTTGAGAAGTGCTCCGGGTAAGCACCTTCATCTTTCATTTTTTGAATAGCGTCCATGACAAACGGCTTATCCTGAATGTAAGTAACGCCATACCACTGATCCGGAGTCCGCAGGACCTTTACATCCGCTTTTCCTTCGGTCAGAAGCTCATCTACGACAAACGGAAGGAAAAATTCTCCCTTCATCGGATTCTCTCTCATCGTTCTTTCCAGAAATACAGGAAATCTTTCCTGAAGCTCTCTCATAAGTCCCGCGCTGAATCCCCACATATTCATGGATACCGGAGTATCAGCAGGCAGATCTGTCCATGTATTTCCATCATCCTCCGTATATGCTGCTCCGTACGGACGTTTCTCTATATGGGTACGTTCGACGATCTCCGCAAGATAGCCGTTATCATCCGTCCTGCATACGCCTCGTGCCACAGATCCGTTCTCCGTCACGGTCTTTCCTACTTCATAGCCTACCATGGCGTAATGGTATTTATTATCATCGCTGACTGCGCTCAGATAGTCAAAGATCAGACGGAAGGCTTTCTTTCCGTAAAAATCATCTGCGTTAATAACTGCAAACGGTCTGTTTCCAATGCATTCCGACGCGCACAGTACTGCCTGTCCCGTGCCCCAGGGCTTAACGCGTCCCTCCGGAACGGAATATGGCGCGGGAATATCCCCAAGCTTCTGAAATGCATAGTGCACCTTCATTTTATCTGCCACACGATCTCCGATGCGTTCCCTGAACATAGAAAGATTCTCTTCCTTGATCACAAAAACGACCTCTTCGAAGCCGGCCTCCATCGCGTCAAAAAGGGAATAATCTATGATCAGATGTCCCTGAGGATCGATCGGATCCATCTGCTTGAGCCCGCCGTAACGGCTGCCAAGTCCTGCGGCCATGATCAACAAAACCGGTTTATTCATAATTAATTATCCTCCTGATCTGACTCGGACAGACTGTATACCTGACGCTTTCTGGCCATTTCATCACTTGCGAGATACTCATCGTATGTTGTTACCTTATCGATCATTGATCCGTCAGGAAGGATCTCCATGATACGGTTTGCCGTTGTCTCCACGAACTGATGATCGTGGCAGGTAAACAGAAGAACTCCCGGGAATTTGATCAGTCCGTTGTTAAGCGCTGTGATTGACTCCATATCCAGATGGTTTGTCGGCTCATCCAGAATAAGCACATTTGCTCCGGAGATCATCATCTTTGAAAGAAGGCAACGAACCTTCTCTCCACCGGAAAGTACTTTTACTTTCTTTACTCCGTCTTCGCCCGCAAAGAGCATTCTGCCCAGGAAACCACGTACATATGTGACATCCTTTTCTTCAGAATACTGTGTCAGCCACTCGGCGATGTTAAGATCAGAGCTGAACTCTTCTGTGTAATCCTTCGGGAAATAAGCCTGACTCGTGGTAACGCCCCATTTGTAATATCCCTCATCCGGCTCATCCTCTCCCGCAAGGATCTTGAACAAAGCTGTAATGGCTATCTCATTGCTTCCTACAAAGGCCACTTTATCCTCTCTCCTCAATACAAAAGAGATATTGTCAAGGACTTTCTCGCCGTCGATCGTTTTTGAAATACCGTTTACCTCCAGAACCTCATTACCGATAGACCGGTTTGGTCTGAAATCAATATATGGATATTTCCTGCTGGATGGTTTGATCTCGTCGAGCTGTATCTTATCCAGGGCTTTTTTACGGGAAGTAGCCTGTTTCGATTTAGAAGCATTGGCGGAGAATCTGGCGATAAATTCCTTCAGTTCCTTAATCTGCTCCTCTTTTTTCTTGTTGGCCTCCTTGCGCTGTTTCAGGATAAGCTGACTTGACTCGAACCAGAAGTCGTAATTGCCCGCGAAAAGCTGGATCTTTCCGTAATCAATGTCTGCCGTATGGGTGCAGACCTTGTTCAAGAAATAACGGTCATGGGATACTACAATGACTGTATTTTCAAAATTGATCAGGAATTCTTCAAGCCAGGCGATCGCGTCCAGATCCAGGTGGTTTGTCGGCTCATCCAAAAGGAGAATATCCGGATTTCCAAAAAGCGCCCTTGCCAGAAGCACCTTTACTCTCTGTGCTCCGGTAAGAGTATTCATTGGCACATAGTGATATTCTTCTTCAATACCGAGGCCATTCAGCAAAGACTCAGCGTCACTCTCAGCCTCCCAGCCGTTCATTTCCGCGAATTCGGCTTCCAGCTCACTGGCGCGTATGCCGTCTTCGTCAGAAAAGTCTTCTTTCATGTAAAGCGCATCCTTCTCTTTGCCGATATCATAAAGCCTCTGATTACCCATGATAACGGTATCGATAACGGAAAACTCGTCATATTTGAAATGGTCCTGTTCCAGGAAGGAAAGGCGGTCTCCGGGCGTAATGATAACATCTCCGTTTGTCGGCTCAAGCTGACCGGAAAGTATTTTCAGAAAAGTGGACTTTCCGGCGCCGTTTGCGCCGATCACGCCGTAACAGTTACCCTCGGTAAACTTAATATTTACGTTCTCAAAAAGAGCTTTCTTTCCGACACGCAGAGTAATATTGCTTGCTGCAATCATATATATTCCCTTTCTATACGTTAAAAACTGTCATGCTGGCTTTTATGCCATCCCGTCTAATATAACACAAATCCCTGCTTCATAAAACACATTGCTTGAAAAAGCTATGGCAAACATTACGATAAAACTCTGACAAACAGTCTATTATCCCATTCCGAAAAACCAGTCCAGCCGGTCGCCGTTTTCCGCCAGATTATTATACTGGAGATATTCGTAATCCTGTTCTTTTTTCAGAGCTTCTTCCCCGCCTTCGCTCCAGGAATGATATATTCCCGCCGCATCCATATAACCCAGATGATTCAGGGCCGGCATCGTGGTCATCATGTTTTTAAGATAATAATTATACGGTGCCATTTCAAGGCCCGTCTGCTCCAGCATAAGCGTTCCCAGAAAATTGGAACTGGTCGTAACGCCACTCTGCTCCGGGATATCATAGTTCGCCCAGATCAGGAATGGCGTCGCATAGTAATTCTGCTGCTGTCCGATATCCAGATCATCGTACGGCGCTCCCGAAAGGTATTCCGTAAACGCATCGGGCAATGCGGGATAATGATCTCCAAACATAACTATCAATGTGGGCTCTTCTACATTCTGAAAATAACTGATCAGATACTGCAGCGCCTTATCGCTCTCATGTACCAGGGAAAGGAACCTGTCCACGGAAGGATCATTGTAGTCAGTTACCTGAATCTCTCCCGTATAGTTATTTGTATTGTAACCGCCATGATTCTGGATCGTGATATCAAAGAGAAACAGTTTATCATTACTGTTTTGTTTCTCGTTTACACGTTCGATTATCTTTTCGTAATTTGCCTGATCGGAAATAAGCCCCCGGATCTTGGAAGCATTCTCATCAAAATCATCTATGCTGATGTATTCATTGAAATCGAGCAGCCTGTATGCCGTCGGCCGGTTCCAGTTCGTCTTTTTATAGGGATGCATGACTACGGAATCATATCCCTGCGCCTCCAGCGTCGTTACAAGAGAATACTGTTCATGCGTAAAATAACTTACATAAGGAACCATTGCCGGGAACCGTTTGACGGAATTTCCTGTCAGAAACTCATACTCCGTTTTTGCTGTTCCGCCGCCTTTTATGCAGACAAGCGTGCTTCCTTTTATAGTATTTTCTGTAAGCGAATCATAAAAAGGCATCACTTCTATATTTGTCCGGAGATCACCTATTTTACGGTAATCCGCCAGAGATTCATTCATGACGCATATGATATTTACAGGCTCTACGTCAGTCACCGTGTTCGGCGTCTGCTCATTTAAGGAATCCTTTGCTATCTTTTCCGCAGCTTCAACAGAATAATCTTCCGGCTGCGTCAGCCGCATATATTTCGCGACGCAGAAAAAGCCGACCTGTACACCGCATTCCTCATAAGTTTTGATCGGCGCAAACAGATCTGTCACTATCCCCAGTTCTCCGTTCCAGTTGTAATTCAGATATAAAAAGGACAATCCGAAAATGACAGGAAGCGCCGCAAATCTGATCAGGATCTTTCCCGGGATGCTTCGCATAAGCTTCAGGTCAGGTATCCGCAGCAGAATAAGGATCAGACATAAACTCCATACGATGACCGAAACCACCTGGTATGTCATCACAAATTTATACTGCCCCGCCACTTCCATAGCCGTTCCCGCACTGAAGATATCTATGAACTGAAATGGCTCCCCGCGCATAGTATTTACCGCATAGAAAACCATCGTGATCAGACTGTAAAAAACAAGCATGACGATCATTGTCAGTTTATATGAGTTCAGTATCATAAACAGAATAAACATAATGATCAGCACGCCGGCCATATCCAGCAGATAGAACTTTATTTCCATCTGTGAAAATTTGCTGTTATTGACAAATTCCAGAATAAATACCAGATAAAAGCTCAGCCCGAAAATGCCTGCGAGCCGCAGAAGCGCTTTTACCGCAGGATGCAGCTCTCTTTTCCGTTCCCGGCTGCGCAGCTCCCATACTACGGTAATAAACAGCACTGCGATAGTTGTGCCCAGAGCCGCTCCCATTGGGATCATCTGTACGCCTTCTTTATCTGAATACAGCGGCAGATATCGAAGCACCACGCAGATCACGGCGCAAAGATATACCATCGGGTAGAGTATATGCTTTTTTCTGATTCTTTCTACGATTCTTTTTAACATACGCACATTGCTTTTTTTATCATAATATAGTCCTCGAGCGGACTTCAACTCCCGCCCCCTCAATCCTGAAGGAAGCGTACCGGACTTTGCGCGTCGCCGCACGGCAGCTTTGCTGCCTGCCTCTGTGCGGCGTAAGCATCCTCCGGAGGGTTTGTTTCACAGTAAATTAACGTAGTTTCCTGCGAAACAAAAACAGTACGACCGGAGGAGATTTAACCTAACTGTAAATTTCCTCTGGCAGTCGTACTTTTTTATTGATTTTTAAAACTTTTTCTATGATTTATTTTTCTATTTTATGGATGAACAATCCGCTGCGAAGCTTCGGTTCAAACCATGTGGATTTAGGCGGCATCAGAAGTTTTGCGTCAGCTACCGCAAAGAGTTCGCCTATTGAAGTTGGATACATGGCAAACGCGGCTGCGTCACCCTCGCTGCATCTCTTCTCAAGCTCTTCAAGTCCCCGGATGCCTCCGACAAAGGAGATCCTGGAATCCGTGCGCGGATCATCGATCTTCCAGACCGGCGTCAGCACTTCGCGCTGAAGATACGCAACGTCCAGATTTCCAACCGGATCATTTTTGACCCTGTCTTCCTTCACAGTAAGTTTATACCACTTATCGCCGAGAAGGAAGCCCATCTCTCCTTTCTTTTCCGGATGATAAGGTGATTCCGGCGCGTCTTCGACCGTAAATACCTTTCCAAGCTCGTTCAGAAGCTCCCCTGGCTCATATCCCGCAAGGTCCTTCAGTACGCGGTTATAATCAAGGATCTTCAGCTCGTCGTCAGGGAAAAGAACAGAGAGAAAATAGTTGAACTCTTCGTCTCCCGTATGATCCGGTCTTTCTGCTCTTCTTTTCAAAGAAACTTTTACAGCGGAAGCCGCTCTGTGATGACCGTCGGCAATATAGGTATTATCTATGCCCGCAAAAAATTCCCCGATCGCGCTTATCTGCGCGTCATCGCTGATCACCCAGACTCTGTGACGTATACCATCGTCAGATACAAAGTCATACTCTGCATCTGCGGTCTTGACTGTATTTATCAGATCTCTGATCTCCTTTTTTGCACGGTATGCGAGAAAGATAGGTCCTGTCTGGGCACTGCAGGTATCTACGTGGCGGATCCTGTCCTGTTCCTTCTCTTCCAGGGTGTTTTCATGTTTCTTTATGACCCCGTTCATGTAATCATCTACCGATGATGCTGCGACAAGTCCTGTCTGGACTCTTCCGTCCATCGTCAGTTCATAGATATAAAAACATGCCTTCGGATCCTGCACGAAAATGCCCGAAGCTTCCTCGTCTTTAAGCATCTGTGCCGCCTTCTCATACACCTCCGGAGCATACATATCCTGTCCCTCCGGAAACTGCGTCTCCGCCCTGTCAATGGCCAGAAAGCTGATCGGATTTTCCCGGACCACTGCTCTTGCCTCTTTACTATTATATACATCATAAGGAAGCGCTGCCACTTCTGCAGCAGTCTTCCTTGATGGTCTCAGCGCCTTAAACGGTTTTATAACAGCCATCTTACCTTCCCCTTTGCTCTGTTTCAGGTTTATCGGATAGTTCTTACTTTCAGGACTCCTTCGACTTTCGTAAGCTTATCGATCACTTCCTCCGGTGCAGGTCTGTCGATATCCAGAATGGAATACGCCAGATTTCCCCGGCTCTTGTCTGTCATATCATTGATATTGATGCCGAAATCGCCGATGATCCTTGTAAACTGGAACAGCTGATTCGGGATATTCCTGTGAGCGATAACTATCCTTCCTCCGCTTGTACATTTGCCCATATCACAGTTCGGGAAATTCACGGAATTCTTTATGTTTCCGTTTTCCAGATATTCACGAAGCTCATTTACTGCCGCAATCGCGCAGTTATCCTCGGATTCCTGCGTGGAAGCCCCCAGATGCGGCGTGATAATGACGTTGTTCACGCCCAGAAGCTCCGGCGTGGCAAAATCCGTAACATATTTTCTGATTTTTCCCTGCTGAAGGGCGTCAATTACAGCCTCCTGATCCACCAGTATATCTCTGGCAAAATTCAGAATGACGACATTGTTCTTCATCATGGAGATCGCGTCATGTCCTATCATTCCTTTTGTACTGTCCAGTGCAGGTACATGGATAGTGATATAATCACAATTCGCATAGATCTCATTTACATCCTTCACATGATGTACGTTTCTGGAAAGATTCCATGCCGCGTCAACAGAAATATACGGATCATATCCATATACATCCATTCCAAGCGGGATCGCAGCGTTTGCCACCAGCTGACCTATCGCGCCAAGGCCGATGATTCCCAGCTTTTTACCGCTGATCTCTGTTCCCGCGAATTTCTTTTTTTCTTTTTCTGCCTTCTTTGCTATCTCTCCATCACGGCTCTGCTCATTTACCCAGTTGATACCTCCCACGATATCCCTGGCTGCCAGAAGCATTCCTGCAATGACCATCTCTTTTACGCCGTTGGCGTTTGCTCCCGGCGTATTAAAAACAACAATACCCTGCTCTCCGTATTTGTCAAGCGGAATATTATTTACTCCGGCGCCGGCTCTCGCGATAGCGAGCACCCTGTCCGTAAGGCCCATCTCATGCATTTTCGCGCTCCTTACAAGGATTGCGTCAGCGTCATTGATATTATCCGTCTTAATGTAGTTACCGTCGAATCTCTGCAGTCCAACCTCGGCGATCGGATTGAGACATGTATACTGAAACATTGTTATGCATTCTCCTCTTCAAACTTCTTCATGAAATCAACCAGTGCCTGTACACCTTCTGCCGGCATCGCATTATAGATACTTGCGCGCATGCCTCCCACACTTCTGTGGCCCTTCAGGTTCTCAAGCCCTGCCTCTTTTGCTTCTTTCACAAATTTCGCATCCAGCTCCGCATTGCCGGTAACAAACGGAACATTCATAAGCGAACGGTCCTTCTTTACTACCGTGCCGGTAAACATACTGCTGGAATCCAGATAATCATAGAGGATTGCAGCTTTTGCTTCATTTATCTTCTTCATCTCCTCAAGGCCGCCGAGACGTTTGAGCCACTTGAATACCTTTCCGCAGATATAGATATCCCAGCAGTTAGGCGTATTATAAAGGCTCTTTGCCTTTGCCTGTACACTGTATTTCATGATCGTAGGCGTGCACGGAAGGACATCATCCGTGATCAGATCATCTCTTACGATGGCGATCGCCATTCCTGCAGGTCCGATATTTTTCTGAACTCCGCCAAAGATAACTCCGTATTTCTCCACATCCACCGGCTCGGAAAGGAAGCAGGAGGAAACGTCGGAGACAAGAGTCTTGCCCTTGGTATCCGGCAGCTCATGGAATTTTGTTCCGTAAATAGTGTTATTCTCGCAGATATATACATAATCAGCGTTGATGCTGACAGGCAGGTCGGAACAATCCGGAATGTAAGAGAATGTTTTATCCTCGGAAGAAGCGATCGCGTTAGCCTGACCGTATATTTTTGCTTCCTGATAAGCCTTCTTTGCCCAGTTTCCGGTGATAATATAATCAGCAACGCCGTTTTTCATCAGATTCATAGGTACCTGCGCAAACTGATGATGAGCGCTTCCGCCAAGGAAAAGCACCTTATAATTATCCGGGATCTTCATCAGGTCTATCAGATCCTGTTCGGCTTCATTAATGATCTCCTCGAACATTTTAGAGCGGTGACTCATTTCCATCACAGACATACCGCAGCCTCTGTAATCCATCATCTCTTCCTGTGCTTCTCTGAGCACTTCTTCCGGTAAGCATGCAGGACCTGCTGAAAAATTGTAAACTCTGCCCATTTTTCTTCCTCCTTAGAGCAAAATGCCTCTGACGCTGCAGAAAGCCGCCTCTTCGACATTACACACAAAATAAAAACTTCTAAATTGTAAAAAATAATTAATAAACGTTTTTCATTATATGACAAGACAATATATCTTGCAAGATTCAACTTTATAACTTCGTCAATAAGGTGAATAATCTCTGAATATTTGTGATTTTATTGTCAATATTATACATTCTCACAAGGACTTTTGTTCATGTGTGGAAAACACTTATTTTATGGTCCATGCTTCTCAAACGCCCTGCGCATATCCTTGGTTTCTTTACGGGAACTTTCCTGTCAAAGACAGAACGTCACATCGTTTTCTGATGTGACGTTCTGTTTCTGTATATTTCACTCTTTTCGGAAATATCCGTTTCCGAAACATCTGCCCTCAGATGATCATCCCTGTCTTTCAGCCAGATCCTTTGCATCAAATGATTCACTGTTTGGCTTTCCTCCCGGAACCATCGGGAATACTTTCTCATCAGAATCGATCCAGCAGTCAAGTACAACAGGACCGTCAGCCTTGAGAGCTTCACTGAAGGCGTTATCAAATTCCTCAGGAGTCGTTACTGTGTATCCTTTTCCGCCGAGAGCATCAGCAACCTTCGCAAAATCAGCCTTATCCTTCAGGACTGTAGCTGAATATCTCTGTCCGTAGAACAAAGTCTGCCACTGACGAACCATTCCAAGAACGTGATTGTTGATCACTACTGTGATGACCGGAGTATTATTGCGGGCAGCTGTCGCGATCTCATTCATATTCATACGGAAACAACCGTCGCCCGTGATATTAATGACCCTCTTATCCGGACGTCCGATCTGGGCTCCGATGGAAGCTCCCAGGCCGTAACCCATTGTTCCGAGTCCGCCTGAAGAAAGGAATGTCCTGACCTGTGTGTATTTGTAATGCTGGGCTGCCCACATCTGATGCTGTCCTACGTCAGTTGTGATAAGCGCGCCGCCGTTCGTCAGATCATAGATCTTCTCCATGATGTACGGACCGGTCAGATGATCATGCGGTATCTCTTCTGTAAAAGCAGCCTTCTTTTCAGCCACCTCTGCGATCCACTTCTCATTTCTCTGCTCTTTGATATCAGGGAGCATTCTCTTAAGCGCTTCCTTTACATCTCCTATGATCGCATGAGAAGTCATGACGTTCTTATCGATCTCTGCAGCGTCGATATCGATCTGAAGGATAGCGGCCTGCTTCGCAAAATTGGAAGGTGATCCCGCTACACGGTCTGAGAAACGTGTTCCGAGGGCGATGAGCAGATCACAGTCATATGTTAGGAAATTGGCCGCTTTCGTTCCGTGCATGCCGATCATTCCCACATACTGATCCTTTGTCTGGTCAAAAGCTCCCTGACCCATCAACGTGTCCGTAACAGGGGCGTTGAGTTTTTCCGCAAGCTCTGCGATCTCGCAGGCGGCGTCAGAAATGACACATCCTCCGCCGACCATGATCATAGGACGTTTTGAATCGTTGATCATCTCAACGCCAAGCGCAAGAGCGTCGTCCTCAATCGTTTCTGTCTGAGGAAGGACCTCCGCTGCTTTTTTCGGTTCATATTCGCACATGGCGGCTGTGACATCCTTCGTAATATCCACCAGGACCGGACCCGGTCTTCCTGATTTAGCGATGACAAAAGCACGGCGAAGTGTATCCGCGAGTTTTTTAACGTCTTTTACGATCGTGCTGTACTTCGTGATAGGCATACATACGCCGGCTATATCCACCTCCTGGAAGCTGTCTTTTCCCAGCATGCCAACGCCTACGTTAGCCGTGATCGCTACGATCGGAACGGAATCCATCATTGCCGTTGCGATTCCCGTGACCAGATTCGTGGCTCCGGGGCCGCTGGTCGCCATGCAGACACCGACTTTTCCGGTGGCTCTTGCATAACCGTCGGCGGCGTGAGACGCGCCCTGCTCATGGGAAGTAAGTATATGTTTGATTCCCGGATTCTTATATAATTCATCATAAATATTCAGAATGCAGCCGCCCGGATAACCGAACACTGTATCCACACCCTGTTCTTCAAGACATTTAATTACGATCTGTGAACCATTTAAACGCATATCGATCTGATTCTCCTTAAAACATTTTTTAGAATAAACTTTTAAAAAAACTGTCAGATTAATTCTTGCCCGGTGTTTTCAGTATTGCGCCTCTGTTAGCGCTGGTTACCATCTCAGCGTAACGCGCAAGGTAACCTGTAGTTACGTTTGGAGCCTTCGGCTGCCATAGAGCTTTTCTTCTGGCAAGCTCTTCATCGCTGACCTTAACATTCAGACTGTAATGAGGAATATCAATACTGATGATATCTCCTTCTTCAATGAGAGCGATCGGGCCTCCTACTGCAGCCTCAGGGCTGACATGACCTATGGACGCTCCTCTGGATGCGCCTGAGAAACGGCCGTCGGTGATCAGGGCGACTGATTTGTCCAGTCCCATGCCGGCGATAGCAGATGTGGGATTCAGCATTTCTCTCATACCCGGGCCGCCTTTCGGTCCCTCATAACGTATCACGACCACATCGCCTGGATTGATCTTTCCTCCCTTGATCGCGTCGATCGCATCCTCCTCGCACTCGAACACTCGCGCCGGCCCCTCATGGACCATCATTTCCGGAAGGACTGCGGAACGCTTAACGACCGCTGTATCCGGTGCGATGTTTCCTCTCAGAACGGCAATTCCGCCTGTCTTCATGTACGGATTGTCAGTATGACGGATGACCATCGGATCACGGTTTACTGCGCCTGCAATATTCTCTCCCACTGTCTTTCCTGTGACAGTCATGCACTCCGTATTGATCAGTCCGATATCAGCCAGCTCCTTCATGACGGCATAGATTCCGCCCGCCTCGTTAAGGTCTTCCATATAGGTATCTCCCGCAGGAGCCAGATGGCAGAGGTTCGGCGTCTTCTCGCTGAGCTCGTTTGCCATGGATACCTCGAAATCAAATCCTGCTTCATGAGCGATGGCCGGCAGATGAAGCATTGTATTCGTAGAACATCCAAGCGCCATATCTACAGTGAGCGCGTTTATGAAAGCTTCTTTCGTCATGATATCTCTCGGCCGGATGTTTTTCCTTACCATATCCATAACAGCCATACCTGCATGTTTGGCAAGCTTTATCCTTGCGGAATATACAGCCGGGACAGTTCCGTTTCCGCGAAGTCCCATTCCCAGAACCTCTGTAAGAGAGTTCATGCTGTTTGCCGTGTACATGCCGGAACATGAGCCGCATGTAGGACAAACCTTCTCTTCATATTCTTCCACGTCATCGGACGTCATGGTTCCTGCGGTATAGGATCCCACTGCCTCGAACATCGAAGAAAGGCTTCTCTTTCTTCCTTTGAGATGTCCTGCCAGCATAGGACCTCCGCTGATAAATACAGTAGGTATATTCAGGCGGGCCGCTGCCATCAGCAGTCCCGGAACGCTTTTGTCGCAGTTCGGGATCATTACAAGTCCGTCAAATTTATGGGCCATTGCCACACATTCCGTAGAATCACAGATCAGATCTCTGGTAACCAGCGAATACTTCATTCCTGAATGTCCCATGGCAATACCGTCACATACGGCGATGGCTGGAAATACGACCGGAGTTCCTCCTGCTTCGGCAACGCCGAGCTTAACAGCCTCTGTGATCTTATCCAGATTCATATGTCCCGGAACGATCTCATTGTAGGAGTTCACGATTCCGATCATCGGACGCTTCATCTCTTCTTCTGTCATACCAAGCGCGTTAAAAAGACTTCTGTGCGGCGCCTGCTGCATACCTTCTCTGACACAATCACTTCTCATCATTAATCTCCCTTCAAATACTCTCCCTGAGGGATGTATTATAATCTATTAAAGCTTCCCACATGGCATTTCTGAAGCGGTCTGATCATGATGACGACTGATCCTTCATCTTGAAGTGGGAAGTTATTACAATTTATTTTCCAATCTGAATTTATTCATCCCGCCGCGGCCGGAAACATCATTTCTCCGCCCCGGAGCATGACTGTCAGATCTCTGCGGCAATGAGATTTCCCATCTCTACCGTATTTGTCAGTTTCATGCCTTCCGCCATGATATCCTGTGTTCTGTAGCCTTCGGCAAGCACTTTCTTTACAGCCTCCTCGATATCATCCGCCTCCCTGTCAAGATCCAGTGAATAACGGAGCATCATGGCTGCGGAAAGGATAGTGGCGATCGGGTTCGCCAGGCTCATGCCGGCAATGTCCGGAGCGGAACCATGGCTTGGCTCATAGAGACCAAATTTCGTTTCATTCAGACTTGCTGAAGAAAGCATACCGATCGAACCGGTCACCATGCTTGCCTCGTCCGAAAGAATGTCTCCAAACATGTTTTCCGTAAGAATGACATCGAACTGAGCAGGATTTCTCACCAGCTGCATAGCACAGTTGTCTACCAGCATGTTTTCAAGCGTAACCTCAGGAAAATCCGCTGCAACCTCAGCTGTGATCTTTCTCCAGAGCCTTGAAGAATCCAGAACATTAGCTTTATCAACACTTGTGACCTTTTTCCTGCGCTTCATAGCGATCTCAAATGCGCGTCTGGCTATACGTCTGATCTCGTTTTCATTATATTTCAAAGTATCTACGGCAGTCATCACGCCATTGTCATCGTATGTCTTTCTATCACCGAAGTACAATCCGCCTGTCAGCTCACGTACAATAATCATATCGAATCCGTCGGGGATCAGACTGTCTTTGATCGGGCACGCACCTTTCAGCTCATTATACAGATATGCCGGGCGGAGATTCGCGAACAGTCCAAGCTCCTTTCTGATCTTCAGAAGACCTGCCTCCGGACGTTTGGACGGCTCCAGCTTATACCACGGGGAAGTCGCCGCGTCGCCGCCGATAGAACCCATAAGTACTGCGTCACAGGTCCTGGCTTCTTCTATTGTCTCATCGGTCAGCGGGATACCATGTACATCAATGGATGCGCCGCCAAGCAGCAATTCTGAATAATTAAAAGTATGTCCATACTTCCTGCAGACCGCATCAAGAACCTTTCGGGCCTCCTCTGCGATTTCAGGACCGATGCCGTCTCCTCTGATCAAACCTATTTTAAATTCCATCATTTAACCTCTTTTCCAAAAAAGATGCTCCGATGCATGTTTTCGGGCAAAAAATTCTTTTAAAAAGCGTTTTCCCGTAAAATATTTCCTTCCATGACGTTACCCGGGTATAATACGCTAGAATCCATAATACTTTAAAAGAGAAATTATTTCAATACTTATCTTTTAACGTATTGTTTTTTAAGCCCTTAAGCTTATATAGGACAGCATTTTACAGTTTATCGCTCATAATAGAATAAGAATTTTCCGGAGGGTTTGTTTCACAGGAAATTGACGAAATTTACTGTGAAACAAGAAAAAGCCCCATGTCCGCGTAAAGGAACATGGGGTCCGGCTTCTTTCTGTCCGATCTTTCTTTTTTCAAGAATTATTTTTCCTCTGCAGCCATGTCAGGTTTTTCTACCTGAGCAATCGCTTCTTTTTTCATCGGAATACGGCAGTTTTTATTATTACCAAACTCTACGATGACGTCATCCTCGGAAATATCAATGACGATGCCATAAAATCCGCTTGTAGTAACAACCGCATCGCCTACCTCAAGTGCGCTGAGCATAGAACTCAGCCTCTTCTGCTCTTTCTGCTGCGGACGGATCATCATGAAATACATGATGGCAAAAAGAGCAACCATCATAATCACCATACTCACGGCACTGCTTGAGCTGCTTGAACTTGCAAAAATCATCTTTAAACCTCCAAATTTTATATATATTCTATATTTCTATCCCTGTTATTCCTCTGCCCGATACAGGACCGAAAATCCCGCCGGTTTCAAAAACCTTCAGGCAGACCAGTGAACGCAATCTCCATAAGGGGAGTTATACATTCCATAACCCGCCGTTTAAGAAGCGGGGAGTCTTCTCACACTAAGATAAATACGTACCTATACATAATACACAATCCTCATAAAACAGGCAAGCAAAAAATCCTGTTTTATTCCTCTTTCATAGACTCCAGCATACTCTTTTTGTATTCGCTGTAGGTGCCTTTTCTGATCTCATATCTTATCTCTTCCATCAGATGATTGTAAAAATAAAGATTGTGCAGTACACACAGACGCATGCCCAGCATCTCTTTAGCTTTCATCAGATGACGTATATAAGCTCTGGAATATCTCCTGCATGCAGGGCAGCCGCATTCCTCATCGATCGGACGGGGATCAGTCTCATATTTTGCGTTAAACATGTTCAGATGTCCGTGCTTCGTATAAACATGTCCATGCCTTCCGTTCCTGCTCGGATATACGCAGTCAAAGAAATCCACTCCCCGGTCAACCGCCTCAAGAATATTTGCCGGAGTTCCCACGCCCATAAGATATGTAGGTTTATTTCTCGGAAGCTCAGGGACAACGCTGTCTAATATCTCATACATCTGCTCATGCGTTTCTCCGACGGCAAGTCCGCCCACCGCATAGCCATCCATATCCATCTCGCTGATCGCCTTTGCGTGCTGTGTACGGATATCCTTATATATCGCGCCCTGATTAATACCGAACAGCAGCTGCTCCTTATTGACCGTATCCTCCCGGCTGTTAAGCTCCTGCATTTTTTTTCTGCAGCGCGCCAGCCATCTGGTCGTCCTGTCCACAGACTTCTGTACATACTCTCTCTCCGCCTTGCTGGACGGGCACTCATCAAAGGCCATCGCGATCGTGGAACCCAGATTCGACTGGATCTGCATGCTCTCTTCCGGACCCATGAAAATCTTATGACCATCTATATGGGATCGGAATGTTACCCCTTCCTCCCTGATCTGCCGAAGCTGCGCCAGAGAAAATACCTGAAAACCGCCTGAATCAGTCAGGATAGGTTTGTTCCAGGACATAAATTTATGCAGTCCGCCCATCTTCTTTACGACCTCATCTCCCGGTCTCAGATGAAGATGATATGTATTAGACAGTTCGATCTGTGTCCCGATCCCCTCCAGATCCTCTGTAGAAACTGCTCCTTTAATAGCCGCCGCTGTACCTACATTCATAAACACCGGCGTCTCTACTTTTCCGTGGACGGTCTCAAAGGATGCGCTCTTTGCTTTTCCGTCTTCTGCGACTATCGTATATTCTGCCATTAGGATCCCCCTGTAACTTGATATGACTCGATTTTTAATCTTAACACAAACATGTCCCCGATTCAACCGGTACGCGCACTGATCAGCGCCCCTGGATCTGCCTCCCTGCTCCATTACGCTCCGGTCTGAATGATGATCATTCCGTTCATGAATGACATGCGGGAAGTTTTAATCATCCGGACAAAAAAATACAGCTATTTGCTCCAAATATCTTATTTCCGGACAAATTCCTACCTAATAAATGTTATTTTATCTTCCTTTCTATACTCTTTTGTGTTGTATTTCAAAAATCGTTATCGTATAATACCTTAACAAAAAACAATTATTATTATCACAAGGGCGGATCATGTACAGCGCCTTATATTTGGAGATTTAATGATGGAACATTCAGTAAAAAAACTGGGAATCGATGTCGGTTCCACTACAGTAAAAATAGCAATCCTTGATGAGGATGATAATATTCTGTTTTCTGACTATCAGAGACATTTTGCCAGGATCCAGGAAACACTGGCTGAGCTGCTTCAGAAATCCTGCTCCAGGCTTGGTGATCTGACCGTCCATCCTGTCATAACCGGCAGCGGCGGATTATCTCTTGCGTCAAACATCGGCGTCCCCTTCACACAGGAGGTTATCTCTGTTTCCACGGCTCTTCAGCACTATGCGCCAAAAACGGATGTGGCGATCGAGCTTGGCGGAGAGGACGCAAAGATCATCTATTTTGAAAACGGAAATATTGAACAGCGTATGAACGGTGCCTGTGCCGGCGGTACCGGAGCTTTCGTAGATCAGATGGCTGCTCTGCTGCAGACAGATGCTCCGGGCTTGAATGAATACGCAAAGGATTATCAGGCTATATATCCTATCGCTGCCCGCTGCGGCGTATTTGCCAAGACAGATATACAGCCTCTGATCAACGAAGGCGCTACCAAAGAGGATCTGGCAGCCTCCATTTTCCAGGCGGTCGTTAATCAGACCATATCGGGACTTGCCTGCGGAAAACCGATCCGCGGCCACGTAGCCTTCCTTGGCGGCCCTCTTCATTTCCTTTCGGAACTTCGGGCTGCATTCATCCGTACTCTTAAGCTGGACGATGAGCATACGATCATGCCGGACAATTCTCATTTGTTCGCAGCTATCGGTTCAGCCATGAATTACAGATATGACAACACCATTTCCCTGCAAGAGATGGCCTCCCGTCTGGCAGCAGGCGTAAAAATGGAATTTGAAGTAGCACGTATGGATCCTCTCTTTGCTTCCCGCGGGGATTACGACGATTTCCTCGCAAGGCAGAGCGAAAACAACGTGGCCACCAGCGATTTTTCCACATACGAAGGAAACTGTTATCTGGGTATCGACGCCGGCTCCACTACCACAAAGGCCGCAGTCGTTGCCGAGGATGGATCTCTGCTTTATTCTTTCTACAGAAATAACAACGGAAGTCCTCTGGCCACTTCCATCCATGCAATCCAGGAGATCTATAAAAGGATGCCTGATACCGCACGCATTGCATATGCATGCTCTACAGGCTACGGAGAAGCTTTGATAAAGGCTGCGCTGATGCTGGATGAAGGGGAAGTGGAAACGATCGCACACTATACGGCGGCAGCTTTCTTTGAACCTGAAGTCGACTGTATCCTGGACATCGGCGGACAGGATATGAAATGCATAAAAATCAGGAACAACGCCGTAGACAGCGTTATGCTTAACGAGGCCTGTTCGTCAGGATGCGGCTCCTTTATTGAAAACTTTGCAGAATCCCTGGGATATTCCGTACAGGATTTTGCGAAAGAAGCTCTTTTCGCGGAGCATCCGATCGACCTTGGTACGAGATGTACCGTATTCATGAATTCAAAGGTTAAACAGGCTCAGCGTGAAGGCGCTACGGTTTCCGATATTTCTGCAGGCCTTTCTTATTCGGTAATTAAAAACGCTCTTTATAAGGTAATCAAAGTATCCGACGCGGCGGAGCTCGGACGCCATATCGTCGTTCAGGGAGGTACTTTCTACAATGACGGAATCCTCCGCGCTTTTGAGCAGATCGCGGGATGCCACGCCATCCGGCCGGATATAGCCGGAATCATGGGCGCTTTCGGCGCGGCTCTAATCGCCAGAGACCGCTGTGAAGGAAAACAGACTACGATGCTCTCTATTGATAAGATCAACGAGCTTCAGTATTCGACAAAAATGGCCACATGCAAGGGCTGTACGAACCGCTGCCGTCTGACGGTCAACCGTTTCTCCGGCGGCCGCCAGTATATCAGCGGAAACCGCTGTGAGAGAGGTATCGGCAAGGAAAAGAACGCAAATCATATACCGAACCTTTACGAATATAAATACAAACGGCTTTTTGACTACACCCCTCTTAGTGAGGACGAGGCCGTCCGCGGAAAGGTCGGAATACCGAGAGTTCTGAATATGTATGAGAATTATCCGCTCTGGTTTACTTTCTTTACCGCACTCGGCTACCAGGTGGTTATTTCTCCGACGTCCACCAGAAAACTATATGAGCTTGGCATTGAGTCCATTCCAAGCGAGTCAGCCTGCTATCCGGCAAAAATTGCACACGGTCATATTTCATGGCTGATCAGTCAGGGTCTTAAATTTATCTGGTATCCCTGCATACCGTATGAGCGGGAAGAATTCCCGGACGCGGTTAACCATTATAACTGTCCGATCGTTACATCTTACGCGGAAAATATCAAGAACAATGTGGATGAGCTTAAGGATCCTTCCATTAATTTCATGAATCCTTTCGTTGCTCTCACATCCGAAAAGATACTTGCTGATGAGCTTGTAAAGGTTTTCTCTGATATACCGGAAAAGGAAGTACGTGAAGCCTGCCACGCCGGCTGGGTCGAAATGGCTAATGTACGGCGCGACATGCAGCGTAAAGGCGAAGAAGTTCTGAAGTGGATGGAGGATACCGGTCATCATGGTATTGTTCTGGCGGGGCGTCCGTATCATATCGATGCGGAGATACATCACGGTATCCCGGACATGATCACATCTTACGACGTAGCTGTCCTGACAGAGGATTCTATCTCCCATCTGGCGCCTGTGGAAAGACCTACCCGTGTTAACGACCAGTGGATGTATCATACACGTCTCTATGCGGCAGCGAACTATGTGAATAAACGTGATGATCTGGATCTGATCCAGCTGAATTCCTTTGGCTGCGGTCTCGACGCCGTTACTACCGATCAGGTGTTTGAGATCCTGGACAGCGCAAATAAAATATATACATGCCTGAAGATCGATGAGGTCAACAATCTGGGCGCCGTAAGGATCCGTGTCCGCTCTCTTCTCGCGGCTATACGTGTTAGGGAGAAAAAGGGCGAAAAGAGGATCATCAATCCTACCAGTACAGAACGGCCTATGTTTACAAAACAGATGAAGAAAGAACGGTACACCATTCTGTGTCCGCAGATGTCACCGATTCACTTTTCTTTGCTTGAAGCGGCTGTGAATGCCGGCGGCTATAATCTGGTAGTCCTTCCAAACGACACCAGAGACGCAGTTGATGTGGGCCTGAAATACGTTAATAATGACGCCTGCTATCCTTCTCTGATCGTGATTGGTCAGATGATGGAGGCTCTTCAGTCCGGCGAATATGATCTGGATCATACCGCCCTGATCATGAGCCAGACAGGAGGCGGCTGCAGGGCTTCCAACTATATAGGATTTATCAGACGCGCATTAAAGAAGGCCGGTATGGAACAGATTCCTGTAATTTCCGCAAACCTTTCCGGACTGGAAGGCAACCCGGGATTTACGATTACTCCAAAGCTTGCGATCAAGGCTGTTTATGCTGTAGCGATAGGCGATATCTTTATGCGGTGCCTGTATCGCATGCGTCCATATGAAAAGGTGCCCGGTTCCGCCAATGCGCTTCATAAAAAATGGGAATCTATCGTCATAAGATTTCTGACCGGAAGAAATATATCAAACCGGAAGTATAAAGAACTTTGCCGTGCGATCATCCGTGACTTCGACAGACTGCCGATCACGAACGAGCGCAAACCCCGTGTGGGGATCGTGGGAGAGATCCTCGTTAAATACTCACCGCTCGCAAACAATCATCTGGTAGAGCTTCTTGAATCAGAAGGCGCGGAGGCTGTGGTTCCGGATCTGATCGATTTCTTCATGTACAGCTTCCATAACAGCAGCTTTAAGGCTGAACATCTGGGAGCAAAGAAATCCACTTCCGCCCTGACCCAGATGGCGATCAAAGCTGTCGACTGGCTTCGCAAAACAGCCGCGGAAGAATTCAGAAGAAGTAAGCACTTTGATCCGCCTGCAGATATTAAAAAGCTTGCCGAATATGCTTCCCCGATCGTTTCCGTTGGAAACCAGACCGGTGAAGGCTGGTTCCTTACAGGCGAGATGATGGAACTGATCCATGCAGACGTACCAAACATCATATGTATCCAGCCGTTTGCATGTCTGCCGAATCATATCGTCGGCAAGGGCGTGATCAAAGCCATCCGTCAGAAATATCCGAATGCGAATATTGCGGCGATAGACTATGACCCGGGTGCTTCCGAAGCAAACCAGCTGAACCGTATCAAGCTTATGCTCACTACGGCGGTACGCAACTTATACGACGCGTCATAATATCAGTGATGCTTTGCTGACTTCTTTTGTGCAGTATGTGAATCCTTCCGGAGGATCTGCTTCATAGAAGATCCACATAATTATCTCCGAAAGAGCCAAAAAGGTCCCGCGGATCACGTTATGATCTGCGGGACCTTTTTATCTGATCTGTTCGTAGATTCCCTCTGCATCTAATCTATATGCATGAAGCAGCTCCTCTGCCTTTCCGGATCTTCCGAAACAGTCATTCATGCCTATCCTCTGCACGGTAACCGGAGCCTTGCTGCTGATGAACTCTGCCACCGCGCTTCCAAGGCCGCCTATCACCGAATGTTCCTCGACGGTTACTATCCTTCCTGTCTTTTGTGCATATTTCAGCACCAGCTCCTCATCCAAAGGTTTGATCGTATGCATGTTTATAACGGCTGTGTCAATACCATCCTTTTCTGCCAGCTTTTCGGCAGCTTCCAAAGCTTCTCCCACCAGTATGCCGTTGGCAATGATCGTCATATCCTTTCCGTCTCTCATAACGATACCCTTGCCGGCTTCGAATCTGTAATCATCATTGTCATTGATCACCGGCACAGGATATCTGCCGAATCTCATGTATACCGGTCCGTCAATCTCATATGCGGCTTTGATCATGGCTTTTGCCTCGATGTCATCAGACGGACACATAACAGTCATCCCCGGAATGACTCTCATCAGAGCAAAATCTTCATTGCACTGATGTGTCGCTCCATCCTCGCCTACGGAAACGCCGCCATGGGTCGCAGCGATCTTTACGCCGATCTTCGGATATGCGATGGAATTTCTGATCTGATCAAAGGCTCTTCCTGCGGCGAACATGGCAAATGTACTCACAAAGGGAACTTTTCCTGCCGTTGCCAGTCCGGCCGCAATTCCCATCATGTTTGCTTCCGCAATACCACAGTCAATAAATCTGTCAGGAAATACATTTTTAAACCGGATCGTCTGTGTGGCTCCTGCCAGATCCGCATCCAGTACCACAACATTATCCTTTTCTTTTCCGAGCTCTGCCAGTGCATCACCCATACTCTCTCTGGTTGCGATCTTCTTTACTTCTGACATAATGCTTCACCTGCCTCCCTCAGCTCATTCATTGCCTGCTCATACTGTTTATCATCAGGCGCTTTTCCATGCCATCCAACCTGATTTTCCATATATGATACGCCCTTTCCTTTTACAGTATTCAGGATGATGGCCGATGGCTGCCCCTTTATCTCCCGGGCTTCTCTGAAGGCTTTGCGGAGCTGATCCATATCATGTCCGTCTGCAGTTATCGTATGGAATCCGAACGCCTCTGTCTTTTTATCAAGCGGTCTCGGATCTACTACCTGATCCAGAGTTCCGTCGATCTGAAGCTCATTCACATCTATGATCACCACAAAATTATCAAGTCTGTGATGTCCGGCAAACATCATAGCTTCCCAGATCTGGCCCTCCTCCATCTCTCCGTCTCCGCAGATAACATAAGTTCTGTAATTTTTGCCATCCATTTTTGCCGCCAGCGCCATTCCCACTCCGGCGGAAATGCCCTGTCCCAGTGAACCTGTACTCATATCCAGTCCGGAAGTATGCTTCATGTCCGGATGCCCCTGAAGATATGAATCTATCTTTCTAAGTGTTTTAAGATCCTCTTTCGGGATAAAACCTTTCTCTGCGAGGACCGCGTATAATGCAGGCGACGCATGTCCCTTTGATAAAACAAGTCTGTCTCTGTCCGGGGCGCCGGGATCTGACGGATCGGTATTCATCTCTTCAAAATACAGATATGTAAGCACATCTGCCAGAGAGAGTGAACCGCCCGGATGCGCCGCTCCCGCGCAATAAACTTCTGTAACAATACTTTTTCGCACTTCATTTGCGATCTGTTGAAGCTTTTTTGTCTCCATTCTTTCCTCCCATGCGGATTTTATTTGTTCAAGTCCCGCTCGCGAGACCTGGCGCGGGATCCGGGTCAGCTTCATCTGACATTTTCCAAACCGAATCCCTGTGCATCCTCGCGGATCGTTTATCTCAATTTGAGATTGCCGGCCTCTTTCTGTTTCTGTCTCATTCTATAAACTGTCAATTACTATAGCACAGGTATTTTATAATTTACAGTATTTTTCTCTGCGGTCTCAATGTATTTTCCCTTAGTTATATAGTTTCGTCTTATATTTATCTCATCCGAGCTATATTTCAGCGCTTACAAGAGACTTTGCGCGCCGCCGCACAGCAGCCTTGCTGCTTTCCCTTGTGCGGCGCGCGCATCCCCCGGAGGGTTTGTGTCATAGGAAAGGAAATTATCTATAGGAACAAAGTCCGCGAGCGGACTTCAGCTCCCCAGCCCCTCAATCCTGAGAGGAGCGAACCGGACTTTGCGCG
>DFHP01000001.1:0-3276 GCA_002371335.1 Eubacterium sp. UBA3720 | reverse complement strand
GCATCCCCCGGAGGGTTTGTGTCATAGGAAATGATATTTCCTATGACACAAAGAGAACAGCGTAGCAGCTTTATGGCTGCTACGCTGAATAATCTTACTTTTTATTATGTTTTAATAACCTTCTCCACTGGTTTCTGATGAGTAAGTGATATCATCACCGCCGCCGGAAGTGTCTGTTCCCGTATCGGAACCGCCGGAATACTCCTCATTCCCGCCGGAATAATCACTCTCCGAATATCCACTGCTCTCAGATCCGCTACCTGAGCTGCTTCCTGAGCTGCTTCCTGAGCTGCTTCCGCCGGAATAATCGCTTTCAGAATCAGAATCATTATAATCATAATTATTGTAACCGGAACTTCCGGAATTTCCGGAATTGTCGTAATTATAATCATATGTGATATCATTCTCATCCACATCATCTTCTTTAACAATCGTAGACTCTGTATTGACAAAAGTCTTCTGCTCCACATTTCCGTAAACGGGATCTTCTTTGGCTCTCGCAATAGCTGTCTCCGGAACTACATCCGCCTCGGTAAGCTTTGTTCCGCTAAGAACCTGATTGATCAGCATGGACGCCGATGATACCGCGTAAGCATCCGGATAAGTAACATACAGACTCTGAGAACCTGTGGAAGCTGTCACGTTCATTCCTCCCTCACCGGTCACGGAATAGGAATTAATATTCCATGGAGTTCCTGTATCCTGAAGGATAAGCTTTATGAACTCAGCGATCTGATCATAACTGATGCTTGTGTCAAACATTCCCTGAAGACTTGCGAGTATATCATTGTAGTTTGAAATAATATTTGCAGCGCTCGCTTTATCAATGATCGCCTTTATAACCTTCATCTGGTTTCTTCCACGGTCATTGTCGCCATCTGCGAGAGTCTTTCTCAGACGTGAGAACAGAAGCGCATGTGCGCCGTCGATCGTCGTTGTTCCCGGCTCCAGGAGTACATTCCCCTCGTTTGTATATATCGTCTCGTCCACCGTAATATCAATTCCGCCGATAGCGTCAACAAGCGTTTCAAATCCGGTAAAGTTTATCTGCATGTAATGGTTTACATCCACGCCGTAAAGTGTTCCCAGGGCCTGCATGGAATTTGTCAGACCGTAAAGACCGCAGTGCGTCAGCTTATCATAGCCATTGCCTTTCGCCGGGTTTTCCACATAATAATCACGGGGGGTATTTACAAGAAGTATCTCTTTTGTCTGAGGATTGCAGACAAAAAGAATATTCGTATCGCTTCTGCTGACCTCAAGAGTCTTCTCTCTTGTGTCAGAGCCGCTGAGATACAGAATAAACGGTTCTGTAATGCTGGATGTTAACGCAGGTGTCTCCGGCGTATCTACAGACGGCGTCGTTTCCTGCTGTTCGATCTCTATCGGGATCTCATACAGGATCCTTGTCTTATTGTTAAAATCAGCATAATCCTCCATATCGTCCAATACTGAAACATAGGCCTCGCTCATGATCATTCCGTTGACCTGACCCGTATACAGAGCATCTACCGCTTCAAATACGGTTTCGTTGTTAACGGTCTGGGGAACGATAGAAGTCTCCTGCTGCAGCACGGTTATGGCCTTCTGAAGGTTTTCACCATCAAAGCTGTCAGAAACGGCAAATGTATAAGCTGCGGCGTCGGTAATCTCTTTTGCCGAATCATTTTCCATTACATAAACCGCAAATTTCGACGTTGCCGTCTTTGGCGCTGCTATATCCTTAACAGTATTGTCAAGTTTCGTAAGCATCTGAGTACCAATCAGGAAAACAACTGCAGCTACTACAGTCAGCATAATTCCTATGGTACGTCTAATGGTGTACACCGCATTCCTTTTTCTTTTCTTACCCGGTATAAACATTAGCAATGCAATGATCAGTGTAACAACGACCATCAATGCAATAAGCATGATCAAATAATTAGTCGGAAGTATCCCTACTTTTGAAACGGATAAAACCGAAAGGACTTCCACCACAATCAGCATGATCAGTGTGATCACTGATAAAATAGTGAAACTTCTGTTCTTACTGTTATTCATTATCTACTCTCCTGAAAAATAAAGAAACTTTTCCTTGTTAAAAAGGGTAAATCACGTGTAAAGTTTACTTCGTAAAACGAAACTTGTAAATAGTTTTATAAAATTTTATGCAATAAAAGTACTAAAAATCCTAAAAAACGTGCAGTTTTTACAAAAGGACGCCCCTAAACAGCCTATATTTCATTATACGTGATCATATGTCTTCTGACCCAGTCAATCTCGGCTGCATATCCTTCATCGTCGTTTGGCGTTTCGAGTATAAACGGCTTGTCCTGAAGAGCGGGATGCTGTACGACTTTCTTTATCGTCTCTTCTCCTATATAACCTTTTCCCAGTTTCTCATGTCGGTCTTTCCGTGCTCCGCATGGATTTTTACTGTCATTCAGATGGATCGCGTATAATCTGTCAAGCCCGATAATGCTGTCAAACCTGTCAAGTACCCGGTCAATGCTTTCATCAATAGCATATCCCGCATCCCAGATATGACAGGTGTCCAGACATACCCCTATATGGTCTTTTTCATTTACCCCGTTTATTATTTTTTTCAACTCTTCGAAAGTTCCGCCGATCTCGGTGCCCTTCCCTGTCATAGTCTCCAGCAGCACCATCGTATTCATTTCCGGAAACATTGCCCCGTTCAACGCACTGACGATCATTTCCGTTCCCGTTTCACTTCCCTGACCCACGTGAGCCCCGGGATGAAAATTATAATAATTCCCCGGAAGGTATTCCATGCGGATCAGGTCTTCTTTTAGAATATTTACGGAAAATTCCCTTACATTATCCTTGCCTGAACTTAAATTCATCGTATAAGGCGCATGAGCCACAAGCGGGCCGAAACCGTTATCCTTAAGAATCGTTTTTAGCTCATTCACATCCTTCGGATCAATATCCTTTGCCTTTCCTCCTCTCGGATTCCGGGTGAAAAACGCAAAGGTATCGGCGCCCAGCTCAACTGCCTTTCTTCCCATGGCGGCAAAACCGCCTGCCGAAGAAATATGATTTCCTATATATATCATATTCAGCTTACTGTTCCTTATAAATCAACACTTTAACCAACAGGATTATGATACAAACAATATAAAAAACCGGAAATACCAGCAGCTTCGGTATTTCCGGTTTTCTATACAGGGGATGAGAGAATCGAACTCCCGCTAAGAGTTTTGGAGACTCCTGTCATACCATTTGACCAATCCCCTTTATGCTCATGTCCGACGTACCTTCAAAACCGCATAT
>DFHP01000186.1:38116-42316 GCA_002371335.1 Eubacterium sp. UBA3720 | reverse complement strand
TATGCGTCCGCTGTTTCCGCCTCGCCGGTGTATACCACGTTGATATTCTGATACTTGTATATCCGGCGGCTGCCGCCGGCAACCTTATAGGCATCAAACACAACGATCAGTGTACATCCCGTATTGCCCTGATGATCGGACATCAGATCCAGAAGCTTATCCCTGGCAGAATCAATATTGCGCGAAGCAAGTTCTCTCAGTTCATCCCATGCAAAAATGATATTATAGCCGTCAACCAGAAGATATTCCTTCCTCGGCTCCCCGTTGTTTTTCTTTTTGACCGCCCGGGTATTACTTCCCCGGACAGCTGTTCCTGCATTATTTCCTGTACCCGGGCCGGCGTTCCTGTTTTTCTTATAATCACGCCATGAGTCGTCATATGAATCAGATGATATCCTTCTTCGTTTCTGCGAAGGCTCTTTATCTGACTTTCTGTAAGTCCGTTCAAAGATCTCCTTCAGTTCATTTTCCGCAATACCTCTTTTTGCCTCTCTTTCACTGAAGGACATAGCATCCTCCTGCTTCTTTTTTCTCTGCATTTTTATAGAAGCGGCGGCAAAGGAAGCCTGGTTTTCTGCATTTTTATCCGTGTCTTCTCCGCCGGCTTGTTTCCAGCCGTTCTCTGTCCGCACAAGACCGGGGCTCCATCCCGAATCTGTATGCATGTATTCTCTTACCATATCCCATGGGATCACAGTGCCGACTCCATGAGAACAAAATACCGAAGAAGCCGGATCCGATATATCCCTTTCCGGATCATACCCGATCGACTCTATGATCTCTGCAGCGTTGTGACAGGGCTCATATCCCTTCAATTCAAATGATATTCTGCCCTTGCCTCCCGTGTAGGATGTTAACTCCTGCTGATAGTTCATCATCTCTGATGCAGGAGCCGTCCCCGTAAGTATGGCTTCCACTCCATTGGAACCGGGCGTATCCATACTCCCTCCCATTCGTTCCACGTCATTCATGGCTCTCCCCAGGTTTTCCGAAGGAAGTTCCATGCGATAAGAATAAACAGGCTCCAGAAGGATATTTTCAGCCATCATCAGACCCTGTCTGACCGCCCGGTAAGTCGCCTGACGGAAGTCTCCTCCTTCAGTATGCTTATCATGGGCACGGCCGCCTATCACCGTGATCTTCATATCCGTGATCTCTGATCCGGTCAGTACTCCTCTGAAGACCCTTTCCTCCAGATGCGTCCTGATCAGCCTCTGCCAGTTAATTGAGAGATGATCTGTACTGCAGCGGCTGTCAAATACAAGTCCGCTTCCCGGCTCTCCGGGTTCCATCAGCAGATGGACTTCCGCATAATGCCGGAGTGGTTCAAAATGCCCTACGCCCTCCACGGTGTTTCGTATTGTTTCCTTATAAACGATCTTACCGGGTCCGAATTCAGCCTTAAGCCCGAACCTTTCTTCCAGCATTGCCCTGAGTATTTCGATCTGGACTTCTCCCATGACTCCCGCTGTAATTTCTTTCGTACTTTCGTCATATGAAATATGGAGCATAGGCTCCTCTTCTTCCATCATGCGGAGGATCTTCAAAGCGTTTGTCCTGTCTTCATCAGGGCGAAGAATAACAGCGCAGTTCAGAACCGGCTGAAGGAATTCTGTCTCGTTATCTTTCACATAACCCATTCCCTGCCCGGCGTAGGTTGTGGTCAGACCTGTCACTGCGCAGATCATACCCGGCAAAGCCTCCGGTATCAGCTGATAGGAATCTCCGGAGTACACGCGGATCTGATTTATCTTTTCATTAGAGTTTTTTCCTGCTTTTTTTCCGCCGGCGTTATTCTCTGCCGGGATATGATACTCCGGAATACTTTTTACCTTCAGTGTCCCGCCCGTGATCTTAAGCCATGTTAGTCGTTCCCCCTGCTGATCTCTGGTTATCTTATAGACCCTCGCTCCGAATTCTTTCGGAAAAGACGGAATAACAGCAAAGCTGCGAAGAGCATCAAGGATCTGGTCTACGCCTTCCATCCTGAGTGCGGATCCGAAATATACCGGGAATATTTTTCTTTCTGATACAAGCCTTGCCGCATCTTCCGTTTTCAGCACTTCTCCGGAAAAATATTTTTCCATCAGTATCTCATCCGCGGACGCAAGACTTTCCTGTACGGAATCACTTTCCAGATCTCCTGAGAGATCGACAGCCGCATCGTCCAGTTCGTCCCGTATCTCTGCCAGTATTTTTTCCTTATCCGCGCCTGCCTGATCCATCTTATTTACAAAGATAAATACTGGAATGCCGTAATGCTTCAGCAGTTTCCAGAGAGTTTTCACATGCCCGTTGACTCCCTCCTGCTGACTGATGATCAGAATGGCATGATCCAGCACCTGAAGGGAACGCTCCATCTCCGGCGAAAAATCCACATGCCCCGGCGTATCAAGCAGAGTTGCAGTAATGTCTTCAGAAAGCCGGAACTCCGCCTGTTTGGAAAAAATTGTGATCCCCCTCTGTTTTTCCAGCACAAAAGTGTCGAGGAAGGTATCTCCGTGGTCCACACGCCCCGTTTTTCTTATTGCGCCGGCATTATAGAGTATTCCTTCGGACAAGGTTGTTTTTCCCGCATCTACATGCGCCAGTATTCCTATTACCAAATGCTTCAAAACTGTCATTCCTTAAAATCGTATCCGGCGTTTTCCATCAGATAATCAAAAACCTCACCGGCTTTAACATACTCTTCTGTGTCCTCGATCTCTGAGATCAGAGGCATGCCATCGTTTTCATCCTTTTCCATATAGAACAGAAAAGCTGTTCCGTCTTCTGTATTCGTGGGAAGAAGCACACCATACGAATGATCATTCCACATGAACCACCTTACGATAATACATTCCAGAATGGAGTCATCCTCCAATGTCAGATAGACGGAACTGTTCTCGTGTTCCAGGATCTCGACGGCAGTTTCCGGCGCCGGAAATTTCTTTTTTCCAAATAAGCTCATTGTTGTTTCTCTCCTTAATAATATGTTTAACAGGTCCGCCTGTGTCTGTTTAGTTTTTTCCCGTGCTGCCGAAACCGCCGCGGTCTTCCCCTTCAAGCGTCGTTTCCTTAAAACAAACCCGGGGCTGATGCTTCATCAGGCGGAACTGACAGATTCGGTCATTTAAATGTATCTCTGTATCGCGGACTGCATAAACGGGCATATACCACCAGTCATCGGGGCCGCAGTATGACTCATCGATCACGCCCATATGATTCGTCTGTATGATCCCGAAATTCCTGAAAGTACTGCTTCTGGGAACGATATGCGCCTCGTAGCCTTCGGGCAGTTTCATCGCAACGCCAAGGGGCACCAGCTTGAATTCTCCGGCTTTCAGTGTGATATTCTCTGCGGCGCGCAGATCGATCCAGTCAGATTTTCCGTCAATATACCGAAGGCGCTCAACGCCGTCATTCAGATACTGTATTTCAATTTTAATATCAGACATTTTTTCTCCTTTTCCGGAAAACATATTCCCGAAACTCCTGCGGGATTACGCGTTTTCATCCGGTTATAAAACAGGACCCGCATAAAATGCGGGTCCTGTCATTAACTATTGCAATCAGATCCCAGATAAACCATGGACAGGTTGCTTAAATTCTTTAGTTGGCGGGAACATCCTTGATACTGAATGTAATCCTTCCCATGCGGTCTTTTCCGAGGCAGATCACAGTGACAATATCTCCGAGAGTCAGAACATCCTCTACATGCTTGATCCTCTCTTTTGCGATCTTTGAAATGTGCACCATTCCCTCTTTGCCCGGCGCGAATTCTACAAAGGCACCGAACTCTTTGATACTTACGACCTTACCTGTAAGGATCTGTCCCTTTTCAAAGTCAGTCACGATCGTTCTGATATATCCGAGAGCCTCGTCCATCTTCTCCTGTTCATTTCCGCATACGGATACGGATCCGTCATCATCGATATCGATCTTAACTCCTGTACGGTCGATGATCTCGTTGATCGTCTTGCCTCTCTGACCAACTACATCGCCGATCTTCTCAGGATTGATCTGCATCTGAATGATCTTCGGCGCAAACTCGCTCACTGTCTCACGAGGTTTGGAAATCGTCTTCTCTATTACCTCTGTGAGGATGAACTCTCTGGCGTCCTTACAGCGGGCGATAGCCTCCTCAACGATGTCTCTGGTCAGTCCGTGGATCTTAATATCCATCTGGATAGCTGTGATACCATCATGTGTACCGGCTAC
>DFHP01000186.1:36870-38053 GCA_002371335.1 Eubacterium sp. UBA3720 | reverse complement strand
TTGAAGTCCATATCTCCGAAGAAATCCTCAAGACCCTGAATATCGGTAAGTACAAGATAATCATCATCTGTATCGCCTGTCACAAGACCGCAGGAAATACCTGCAACCGGTTTTCTGATCGGAACGCCGGCAGCCATCAGCGACATGGAAGATGCGCATACAGAAGCCTGTGAAGTGGATCCGTTGGACTCAAAAGTCTCTGATACGGCGCGGATCGCATACGGGAATTCCTCTTTGGAAGGAATAACCGGAAGAAGCGCACGCTCCGCAAGAGCTCCGTGTCCTATCTCACGGCGTCCCGGACCTCTGTTCGGCTTTGTCTCGCCTACAGAGTATGACGGGAAATTATACTGATGCATGTATCTTGCTTCAGTTACATTCTCATCCAGTCCGTCGATCCTCTGAGCCTCTGAGAGAGGCGCAAGCGTAACGACGTTGCAGATCTGTGTCTGTCCTCTGGTAAACATGGCTGAACCGTGAACGCGCGGGATCACATCGATCTCACCCGCAAGCGGACGGATCTGGTTCGTCTTACGTCCATCCGGACGCTTCAGGTCTTTCAGGATCATCTTTCTGACTGTCTTTTTCTGATACTGATAAAGCGCTTCTCCAATCAGAGGAAGGAATTCTTCATTATCAGCGAATGCCTCCTCGAGACGGTCGGATATTTTTCTGATATTCTCATCTCTGATCTGTTTAACATCTGTGAAAACGGCCTCTTCCATTTCCGCCGGAGGAACGATCTCTTTAATAGCTTCGAAAAGCTCCTCGGGAATAGCGCAGCTTTCATATGTATGTTTTTCTTTTCCGCATTCTTCGACGATCTTGTCAAAGAATGCGATTATCTCTTTATTTACATCATGAGCAAGGTAGATCGCCTCGATCATTTTTGCCTCCGGGATCTCGTTGGCACCGGCCTCGATCATGATAACTTTATCTCTTGTGGACGCTACTGTCAGCTGCAGATCTGAAACTGCGTTCTGTGCCAGCGTCGGATTTATGATAAGTTTTCCGTCGATCATTCCGATCTGTGTGGCAGCACACGGGCCGTCAAACGGAATATCCGATATTGATGTGGCAAGCGATGCTCCGAGCATGGCTACTACTTCAGGCGCGCAGTCGGGATCCACTGACATTACCATATTATTAAGAGTAACGTCATTTCTGTAATCCTTCGGGAACA
>DFHP01000186.1:0-36806 GCA_002371335.1 Eubacterium sp. UBA3720 | reverse complement strand
GGACGCATCGGACGGTCAATCACACGGGATGTCAGAACGGCGTGATCGCTGGCCTTTCCTTCTCTTTTCTTAAATCCTCCCGGAATCTTTCCGACAGCATACATTTTTTCCTCATAATCTACTGACAACGGAAAGAAATCTATTCCTGCCCTTGGCTTATCGGATGCCGTAGCTGTACATAAAAGCGTGGTATCACCGTAATGCATGAACGCACAGCCGTTTGCCTGCTTGCCTACTCTTCCGATATCGACCGACAGAGTTCTTCCTGCCAGCTCCATTGAATAGGTCTTATAGCTCTTATCATACTCTTCTGCAAAGGTTTTGTTTGCTTCCATTAATTATCTCCTCAACTTCTTCACTTCTCGCACTTACTCCCACAGGACCCGGGCAGTGCGACACACACGGATCCCTGCGATTTCTGACATTCCGGAAATCCCGTATCAGGTCTGATGCATACACATACCGCCGCTGCCGTCCTTCATTCCGGAACGGCACAGCTGTATGCTGACCATGACACAACCAAGAACAGGCGGGAGTATTCTCCCGCCTGCAATCAGCAAATTACTTACGGATACCAAGTTTTTTGATCAGAGTACGATAACCCTCGATATCTTTGGATTTCAGATAATCCAGAAGGCTTCTTCTCTTACCTACCATCTTCAGAAGACCACGTCTGCTGTGGTGATCCTTGTGGTTGGCTTTCAGATGCTCGGTAAGCTCATTGATGCGAGCTGTGAGGATGGCTACCTGTACTTCGGTAGAACCTGTATCTCCCTCAAATTTGCCGAATTCTTTAACGATTTCCTGTTTTTTCTCTTTTGTGATCATTGTCACATCCTCCTTAAACATTTCTTACGCCGGTGATCAAGATACGGTCGGAGATTCCAATATCTGAACCACGGCACATTCATACCGATCCAATATATCATAAAGTACATGTTTTGTAAACATTAAGATTGCTGATCAAAATTCCCCCTCCGCGTTACAGGATCGCCTCTATCGCCTCCCGCACATTGCTCACGGGGATCAGTTCTATCTTTGTTTTTCTGTTCCGATCCAGAGATTTCATACATCCCGCCGGAAGGATCACCTTTTCAAATCCAAGCTTTTCCGCCTCTCCGATCCTCTGTGCAGCCATATTCACCGGGCGCACCTCTCCTGAAAGGCCTACCTCCCCGAAAACCACCGTCCTGCTGTCAATGTTTACATCCTTTGCCGCGGAGACGATCGCAAGCAGGATCCCCAGATCCACCGCAGGCTCTGTCATACGTACGCCTCCGGTAATATTTACATACACATCCTGCTCTGAAAGTCTGATCCTTCCGCGTCTCTCCAGAACAGCCACGAGAAGATTGACCCTGTTAAAATCCGTTCCGTTTGCGGTCCTTCTCGGAAACGAGTAATTTGTATGGCATACCAGCGATTGTATTTCAATCATGATAGGTCTTGTCCCTTCCATGGAACAGGCGGCAACCGAACCCGACGCGTCGGCAGGTCTTCCATCCAGCATAAATTCGGAAGGATTCTCGATTTCCTTAAGTCCGTCGTTGCGCATTTCAAAAACGCCTATCTCATTAGTCGATCCAAATCTGTTTTTAACAGCCCTTAGGATACGGTAGCTGGCATGTCTGTCCCCTTCAAAATACAGAACCGTATCCACCATATGTTCGAGGACTCTGGGGCCTGCAACGTTTCCTTCCTTTGTCACGTGTCCTACAATGAAAACGGGGATCTGCATTCCCTTGGCGATCTTCAGAAGCACGCCGGTTGATTCCCTCACCTGTGAAACGCTGCCGGGAGACGAAGAAACATTCTCATTATACATGGTCTGTATCGAATCTACGATCAAAGCCTGCGGTCTGAGTCTTTCAATAACGTTGTTTATCTCTTCCAGATCAGTCTCACAGTAAAGCTGCAGTTTATCATTGAATTCTCCGATCCGGTTCGCACGCATTTTTATCTGCCTCTGCGACTCTTCTCCCGAAACATACAGAACCGATATCCCCTGTTCTGTCAGTCTGCGGCATACCTGAAGCAGCAGCGTGGATTTTCCGATTCCCGGATCGCCGCCTATCAGGATCAGCGACCCTTCGACGATACCTCCTCCAAGCACCCGGTCCAGCTCTTTCATTCCCGTAAGGATCCTGTTATTCTCGTCCAGATCGATCTCCGAGAGTCTTTTTGGCAGCGCGGCAGATCTTTGTCCCCCTGCTTTACCTGCCCTTGACGATCCCTTAGGTGCCGCAGGCTCCTCCGCGAATGTATTCCATTCATGACAAACGGGACATTGCCCCATCCACTTTGCTGATTCATATCCGCAGTTCTGGCAGAAAAAGATCGTTTTTTTTGTCTTTGCCATTTCATTCTCCCCGGTTCTTTTTATTTATGTTTTTTTCCTTTTCTGTTAAAAATGTCCGCTCCCGTCGCTACGGACAAGAGCGGACAAACGCGTATTTTATATTATTAAAACTTCCCACATGTCATTTCTGAATAGTTGTGATCATCCGACTACATCGATCTCTACCGCGGCTTCTTTTCCCTCTGTCAGCTCTACGCTGAAAGAGAGCTTTCCGCCCATGGATGTCTTGATATGTCCCGCAACGACGCCATCGATCACTACTCTGTATTCCGTGTCATCCTGCATTCCCATTGTAACGCTTACATTTCCGTTTCCTGAGATCTTATATGAGACCTTCGTATCATTTACATCCAGTTCTGTGACAGCTGTACCGGGAACTGATTCGTACAAAAGGTTATCATTTTTTTCAAGACGTGTGATCTCATTATATGTTTTAATCTTATACAAATCACCTTTAAACTCATAGTCCGTAAGTTTTGTCTTTTTCGTCAGCTCATAATTGCCGAAGCTGATCGTTCCATCCTGATCTGTACGGATCAATTCTTTAACTACACTCATGTTTTTACCTCACTGAAAAATACTTATTCTTCTGTTTCTGCGTCTTTTTTCAAGGCGCATTTCACAAAAATATTATATATCACATTATATCATTATATGTGACTAAATTATGAATAATTCTAAACTTATTTTGACTCAAACACAAGCTCTCCGCCGGACACTCTGACATAGGTTTTTCTGCCCTCGATGACAGACCCGTCGAGTATCTTTTCAGAAAGAGGATTCTCCAACATCGTCTGTATCGCTCTCTTCAGAGGACGCGCTCCGTATTTACTGTCATAGCTGTCTTTTATGATCTTTTCCTTCGCCTTATCCGTCACATGCAGTTCGATATTCATCTGTTCGGCACATCTTTCTGTCAGATCCTTCAGCAGAAGGTTGAGGATCTTCTTCATGTGAGTCATGTTCAGCGGATGGAAAACGATCGTTTCATCGATCCTGTTCAGGAATTCCGGACGGAATATGTCTCTGATCTCATTCATGACCTGCTCCCTCATGATTATATAATCATTCTCTTCATTTTCATCCACGGCAAAACCCAGATGCTTCGGCTGCTGGATCCTCATGGCTCCGGCGTTGGAAGTCATAATGATTACAGTTTCCTTGAAGTTGACCTTACGGCCATGGCTATCAGTAATATGGCCGTCGTCCAGTACCTGAAGCAGTATATTAAATACATCCGGATGAGCTTTTTCGATCTCATCGAACAGTATGACACTGTAAGGATGTCTTCTGACCATCTCGGAAAGCTGGCCGCCCTCTTCGTATCCCACATATCCCGGAGGTGACCCGATCAGTCTGGATACACTGTGTTTCTCCATATATTCCGACATATCTATCCTGATCAGCGCGTCCTCCGTGCCAAAAACAGTATCGGCAAGCGCTTTGCAGAGTTCGGTCTTTCCAACTCCGGTAGGACCCAGAAACAAAAATGAGCCGATCGGTTTTTTCGGATCTTTCAGACCGACGCGGCCTCTCCTGATCGATCTGGCAAGTGCCGTTACGGCTTCATCCTGTCCGATAACACGCTTATGAAGCTCCGCCTCCAGTCTGGCAAGCCTTCTGGACTCCGATCCGGCGATCTTTTCCAGAGGTATCTGCGTCCATGCGGAAATGGTCTTTGCCACATCCCCGGAAGTGACCTCGGTTGACTTTCGGCCCCGCCTGCGGTTCCTTCCTGCTTTTAGTTTTATGATCTCTTTCTCAAGCTCCTCCTGCCCGGATCGGATCGATTCCATTTTTTCCGGATCATCTGCCCGGACGGCGTTTATTTTTTCCTCTTCAAGAGCTGCGAGCATTTTCTGCTTCTCCTGCAGCTCATCAAGGTGATGATAACCATAAAGCCTGACTCTGGCGGCGCTCTCATCCATTACATCAATAGCCTTGTCCGGCAGAAAACGGTCATTCACATAACGTACGCTCATCCGGACCGCTGTTTCTATCGCTTCATCGGTGATCTTCAGGTTATGATGCTTCTCATAGTGCGGCCTGAGCCCCTTAAGAATTTCTATCGACTCTTCCTCAGAAGGCTCTTCTACCATGATCTGCTGAAAACGTCTTTCCAGAGCGGCATCTTTTTCGATTCGTTTCCTGTACTCGTCTATTGTAGTCGCGCCGATCAGCTGGATCTCTCCTCTGGAAAGAGCCGGTTTAAGAATATTGGATGCATCCATAGCTCCTTCAGCGCCCCCCGCGCCGATCAGCGTATGCAGCTCATCCACAAAGAGAATAATGTTTTTGTTTTCGCTGACCTCGGCTATGACCTTTTTTATTCTCTGCTCGAATTCTCCGCGGTATTTGGTTCCCGCAACCATTCCTGACATATCCAGCGAAAGAAGTCTTTTCCCTTTTATACTATCCGGTACCGCGCCCCCTGCCAGACGCTGCGCAAGACCTTCTACTATAGCCGTCTTTCCGACTCCGGGTTCGCCTATCAGGCAGGGATTATTCTTTGTCCTGCGGCTCAGCACCTGAATGATCCTTGATATTTCATTATCTCTTCCGATGACAGGATCCATTTTTCCGCTAAGCGCCATTTCTGTCAGATCCCTGCTGAACTGATCCAGCGTCTCCGTCTGATCAGCGCCGGAATCATTTGATCCGAAAGCACTGATCTCCTGCTGGATCTGCTGCTCGGAACGTCCCATAGCCTTTAATATATCCAGATATAGTTTTTGCAGATCGATCCCCATCGTAAAAAGCAGGCGCACGGCAACGCAGTCCGGTTCCTGCAGCATCGCGAGAAGAATATGTTCTGTTCCGGTTTTTTCACAGCCGTAAAAAGCAGCGTTTATATCCGCGTTCTCAAGCACCTGTTTCGCCCGGGGGCTTGGCACTGCTCCCGCGGTTTTTACTTCAGACCCGCTCATAGAAGCGATCAGACGATCCGCCATCGCTTTTAATGTATCATTTTTTACGCCGCTGTTTTGCAGGATCATCGCGGCGGTTCCATTTCCCTCCTGAAGAAGTCCGCTCAAAATATGCTCTGTACCGATATATCCAAGATCGTTGGAAACCGCGGTCTTTTCGGCGATCTTCAGGGCTTTCGCCGCCTGAGCCGTATATTTATTTGATGCCAAAGGATTCATACCTCCTGAAAATATTTACTGTTATTCTGTCCGTTAATATTGCCTTTGTCTTAAAAAGGTCACCGACCGTCTTTTCTTTCAGCCGCATTACCGGAATGCTGCTTTTTATTCTTTTCATAGATCAGCTTTAACCCTTTCAAAAGAAGATCATCGTCAATAACGATATTATGCCTGCACCACGGAATAATATCTCTGGCAAGACCGCCTGTCGCTATCAGCGTACATTCTTCGCCTACCTCGTCTCTGATCCTGTCTATCATACCGTCTACCATGGAAGCGTTTCCGTATATGATCCCGCCCCGCATGGCGTCCATCGTATTGCTGCCGATAAGCTTCTTTGGCGGCTGCAGGCTTATATGCTGCAGAAGTGAGGTGTTATTTACCAGCGACTGAAGAGACGTCTTCACTCCCGGCACCACAAGCCCGCCTATGTATTGTTTTTTACTGTTGATTACACAAAAAGTGGTCGCCGTTCCCATGTCAATAATGATCGCGGGGACCGGATACTCAGCGATCGCCGCGACAGAATCCACCAGAAGATCACTTCCGAGCGTCGCGGGATCATCTATACGGATATTCAATCCTGTCTTCACCCCCGGCCCGACGATTTTTACAGGAACGTCCATCAGTTTTCCGGCCGCTTTTCTTATCAGATCGGTCAGCTGCGGAACGACGGACGAAATAATGCACCCTTCGATCGACTCACAGGAAACGTTATGTATATCAAAAACATTTTTGATCCTGATCGCATATTCCATCTCTGTCGCCTTCGTATCTGTCGATAAACGTTCTATAAAAGATACTCCATTGTCGTTTATGCATCCCAGCACTATATTTGTATTTCCTACGTCAACCGCAAATAGCATGTATTTCTCCTTACATAATCCTGCATCAGCCGGTTCAGGTCCCGCCGCTTAAGAATCGGGGATCTTCCCTCACTGAGATAATTACAAAACTCTGACAGCGAGGAATTTGTGTGAAACAAAAAGCTGCGGATCACGGCCTGTATCCTTCAGACCGCTGCGATCCGCAGCATTTCTACGTATTTACAGGGATTCCGGTTATTCTATCTCAGGATCTTTCTTTCCCCGGTCAGCGTCCGCAGCACTTTTTGTATTTCTTTCCGCTGCCGCACGGACACGGGTCGTTACGTCCGATCTTTTTTGGTTTTACAACAGTACCGGATTTTTTCTGCTCAAGATAAAGCTCTTTTCTTTTATCCTCTGTGAAAATATCGTTCCACTGCGGCAGCCCGTACAGCCAGTCCGCCTTTGCGTCAACCATATTCTTATAAAGCTTTTCCTTGTCGAAACGCAGGCTGACTGCCGTGTCTTCGGTCAGATTCTCTTCGATCGGATTCGGCGTGACCAGACTGTCATTGATTCCGTCGAGGAATCCCGTCATTGTCATGATATCCAGATCATATTTCTCTGCAAGTTCTTTCACAGAGCCCTGCACTTCCACATCCGGTTCCTCAAGAAGCTGTTCATAAACGCCCTTCTCAAGATTAAAATAATTTGCCCAGAAATTCTGTAGTTCGTTCTTATCTGCGTTTTGGTCATACGCCATCTCGCGCCACTGTTCAAGTAAGCCCATTGTTTTATACCATCCTTATTAAAATTCTATTTTGTTATAGGAAAATCCGATCATTTCCCATGATACAAACCTTCTGAAGGGGGGTGCGCACACCGCACAAAGCAAGGAAGCAAAGCTGCCGTGCGGCGGCTGACCTTGCTCCTTTTACGGCAGCACAGGCCGATCATGAAAAGTAACGTATTCCTGATTCAAATATCTTAAGGTCCTGTTCTCCGTAAATATTCACTGCAACGCCGTCGTCACGTCTTTCCGAATGGCACATCTTTCCGAGAACACGTCCGTCAGGACTCGTAATTCCTTCGATGTTAAAATAGGAACCGTTTATATTCCAGTATTCATCATCTGTAAAGTTTCCGTCCAGATCACAATATCTGGTGGCGATCTGTCCGTTTGCCTGCAGTTTTTCGATCCACTCTCTGCCGGCTACAAAACGACCCTCCCCGTGAGACGCCGGATTCGTATACACTCCTCCAAGCTCTGCCTCTGCAAGCCACGGAGACTTGTTTGATACTACCTTCGTATAAGCCATCTTTGAGATATGACGTCCTACCGTATTAAACGTCAGCGTAGGAGAATCACTCTGCTGTCCCACGATCTCTCCGTAAGGAACCAGTCCGAGTTTGATCAGCGCCTGGAAACCGTTACAGATTCCAAGGGCAAGGCCGTCCCGGTTATTCAGCAGATCCATAACCGCTTCTTTGATCTTCGCGTTCTGGAATGCGGTGGCAAAGAATTTTGCGGAGCCATCCGGCTCATCGCCCGCGGAGAAGCCTCCCGGGAACATTATGATCTGAGACTGTCTTATCGCATCACTGAACACATCTACAGATTCCATGATATCCTGCGCCGTAAGATTGCGGAATACCTTTGTGATCACTTGCGCGCCGGCGTTTTCAAACGCTTTGGCACTGTCAAACTCGCAGTTGCTTCCCGGGAATACCGGGATAAACACTGTAGGTCTGGCGATCTTATGACTGCATACCGCGATATTTCCGGCGTTAAACAAGCCTTTGTCTTCGACACCGGTATTGACCGGCTCCTGACCGGAAACCTGTTTAAATACGCCTGAAAGCGGTTTGCTCCAGGCTTCGAGAGCCTCCCCTGCACTGATCTCATAATGTCTGTATTTGAATACCGGATCCGCAAGGACCTCGCCTATCACTGTATATGTCGAAGCCAGTCTGCCTACATCTTCGCCTGACACTTCGCATACGATGTCTCCTATATGAGGACTGAACAGATCTCTCTCGTCTATGCTGTGTTCGAGTTTCAGACCGAAACCGTTTCCGAATGCCATCTTGCTGACAGCAGGGATGATTCCGAAGCGATCCAGCGCATACGCAGCCCTTACTCTTCCGGCCTGCATATCCTCATGCAGCTTGTCGTAAACATCCATGACACCTTCATACTCCGGCAGATCGTACTCATCTACAGGTATGCGGATCCATACAAGCTTATCTCCTGCTTTTTTAAGCTCAGGAGTGATAATGTCGTTTACCTTTGCCACATCGACTGCGAAAGAAACAAGAGTCGGCGGAACGTCGATCTCGTCAAAGCTTCCCGACATACTGTCCTTTCCGCCTATTGAGCCGAGACCGTAGCGTATCTGCGCCTCGTAAGCTCCCAGAAGAGCTGCAAAAGGCTGACTCCAGCGTTTCGGATCGCTGCTCATTCTCCGGAAATACTCCTGGAACGTAAAATGGATCTTTTTATAGTCTCCGCCTGTGGCTGCTATGCGCGCGATCGATTCCGTCACCGCATAGACAGCGCCGTGATACGGACTCCAGCTGGATACATACGGATCAAATCCGTAACTCATCATAGTCACTGTCTCTGTCTTTCCTCCCTGAACGGGAACCTTTGCGACCATAGACTGTGTTTCTGTCATCTGGTATTTTCCGCCGTACGGCATGAGCGTACTGCAGGCGCCGATGGAAGCGTCAAACATCTCCACAAGACCCTTCTGCGAACATTCATTCAGATCAGAAAGAACCTCCAGCCATTTAACTTTAACGTCCTCTATATCTCCCCATCTCTTCAGGATATTATCTTCTCTGGACGGTATCTCCACATATACGCCGGTTTCCTGATGAGCGCCATTGGTATTCATGAATGCTCTTGAAAGATCAACGATCGTTTTTCCTCTCCAGTTCAGACGCAGTCTGGGCTCTTCTGTCACCACCGCAACCTTCACAGCTTCCAGATTCTCTTCTTTCGCATATTCCAGGAATTTATCTACGTCTTTTGGATCTACAACGACAGCCATTCTTTCCTGTGATTCGGAGATCGCAAGCTCTGTTCCGTCAAGACCTGCATATTTCTTCGGAACTTTGTCCAGGTCAATGATAAGACCGTCCGCCAGTTCTCCAATGGCTACTGATACTCCGCCCGCGCCGAAATCATTACATTTCTTGATTATATGAGAGACCTCCTCCCTGCGGAACATTCTCTGAAGCTTCCGCTCAGTAGGCGCATTACCCTTCTGAACTTCCGCGCCGCAGGTAGACAGCGAGGAGGTCGTGTGTTTCTTCGAAGAACCCGTTGCTCCGCCGATACCATCGCGGCCTGTACGTCCTCCCAGAAGGATGATCACATCGCCCGGATCAGAATTTTCACGGATCACCGCTCTCCTTGGAGCAGCTGCCATTACCGCGCCGATCTCCATACGCTTGGCCACATAATTCGGATGATATATCTCTTTTACATAACCTGTAGCCAGACCGATCTGATTACCGTATGAACTGTATCCCTTTGCGGCGCCCCGTGTCAGAGTCTTCTGCGGAAGCTTTCCGGGGATCGTATCCCGTACAGGCGTTGTAGGATCTGCGGCTCCTGTCACACGCATTGCCTGATATACATAAGTCCTTCCGGAAAGCGGGTCGCGGATCGCGCCGCCGAGACATGTGGCGGCACCTCCGAACGGCTCAATCTCCGTCGGATGATTGTGTGTTTCGTTTTTAAAATTAATAAGCCATTCTTCACAGGATCCGTCCACATCCACAGGCACCACGATACTGCATGCGTTGATCTCGTCGGACTCTTCCTGATCCGTCAGTTTTCCCTCTTTTTTCAGCTTCTTTGCCGCCAGGCAGGCAAGATCCATCAGACAGAGATACTTGTCGTCCCTTCCTTTATATAGGATCTCTCTGTCGGAAATGTATCTGTTATAGGAATCAACGATCGGTTTCTTATAGTCTCCCTCGCCGAATTCAATGTCCTTAAGCTCCGTAAGGAAAGTCGTATGACGGCAATGATCCGACCAGTATGTATCCAGCACCCGCACCTCGGTCACTGTAGGATCTCTGTGCTCGTCATTTTTGAAATAATCCTGGATAAACAGGAAATCCCTGAAGGTCATTGCAAGATTCAGGGAATCATACAGCTCTTTAAGCTCTGACTCCTGCATAGCAGTAAATCCTTCAAACACTTTAACATCCTCAGGATCATCAAATGTCATGACAAGCGTCTCAGGTTTGGACTGATCTGTTTCTCTGGAGTCTACCGGATTAATGCAGTGTTTTTTCAGTACATTGACATCCTCGTCCGACAGATTCCCTTTAATTACATAAGTAGTAGCGCTTCTGATGACAGGTTTTTCATCTTCCTTCAGGAACTGAATACACTGTTCGGCAGAATCGGCTCTCTGATCAAACTGACCCGGCAGATATTCTACCGAAAATACTCTCTCATCCGCATCCATCGGAAAAGTCTCATGATAAAGAGTATCCACTGGCGGCTCTGCAAAAACCACGCTGCAGGCCTTTTCAAAAGTTTCGTCACTCACATTTTCCACGTCGTATCTGATAAGAATACGAATACTCTCCACCTGAGGAAGTCCCAGATAAAATCTGGCTTCATGACAAAGATCTTTGGCGGCGACCGCAAAATCAGGTTTCTTTTCCACGTATACACGTCTAACTTTACTCATTTGCGCTATCCTTTCTTCTTATAAATTAAAACTTCCCACACGGCATTTTCGAACTTTTAAGACCGGAACAAAGTCCTATTGCAATTACCGGGAATATACGCAATCGTACATTATGATATAGGATAGCACAGTTATCAGAATTAGTAAAACAAAAAATCAGGCCGTCTCCGATCCCCGGAGTTAAGGCAAATTTAAGATTTTTTTACAAAAGTATTTATTTACTATAGTCCGTTTTTGATGTAATATAACGCAGGAAAGGACAAAAAAAAATGATCGCTGAGATATTAGCATTTCTTATAGCTGTCATATTTACAGCCGCTTTATATCTGTGGCTGATACATCCTGATATGAGCCGCCGCGATGACTGCCTTGCCTTAAAAAAATGGGATTTTGCTCACAGAGGACTCTGGGATTCCCGGCTTGGCATTCCCGAAAACTCGCTTCCGGCTTTTAAGCGGGCCGTCGAGCATGGATTTGCCATCGAACTCGACGTTCATGTAACAAAGGATGATCAGCTGGTAGTATTTCATGACGAATCGCTGCAGCGGATCTGCGGAGTTTCCGGACTTATTGAGGAGACAGACAGCAAGATTCTTAAAGAACTGAGATTGTCAGGAACGGATCTTCATATACCTTTACTTCAGGAGGTCCTGGACCTGGTTGACGGAAAAGTCCCTTTACTTATAGAGCTGAAGCTTCCCGGCAGGGACATTCATCTGTGCGAAATCTTTTTTGAACAGATGAAACAATATCACGGCAATTATCTTATAGAATCTTTTAATCCATTTGGGTTATATTGGATTCATAAGAAACACCCGGAGGTGATCCGCGGACAGCTTTCCACGAGGCATGGAACGAATATAAAGCATTCGCTTCTGTTAAAGTACCTGTCCACTTCGCTGATCATTAATCTGATCAGCAGACCACATTTTATAGCGTATAACCACGAAGATACTGACGTGCTCGGGCTCCGGATCAATCACAGACTGTTTCACATACCTGTATTTGTCTGGACGATACGTTCAGAAAAGAAATATATTGACTGTAAAAACAAATATGATGGTTTGATTTTCGAAAGATTTATTCCAGGATCGGAGGGTTAAATTAATGATTTCTTCTGTCAGAAAAATTAGGAATGACGTCAGATACTGGTGGGTACTTCCTGTATATGGTGTTTTTTACTGCCTGATCTTTATGCTTCTCGAAAACAGAATACATGTGAGCTATACGATCCTTCAGGTCCCTCTTGATACGATCATTCCATTCTGTGAATATTTCATTATTCCTTATGAACTCTGGTTCATATATATGGCTGCGGCAAGTATTTATCTCCTTTTCGTAAACAGAGACGCAAAGGATTATTACAGGTACACTGCCAGCATGATCATTGGAATGTCAATCTTCCTTTTTGTATCCTGGATCTTCCCGAACATGCAGGTACTGAGACCTCATTATTTCGCTCACGATAATATTTTTGTACATCTGGTACAGGGAATCTATAACGCGGATACGCCGACAAATATTTTCCCAAGCATCCATGTATATAATTCCATGGCAATGTACCTTGCGCTCAGAAACTGCAAGTCTCTCAAAGGAAAAAAATGGATCAACCTCGGCATCCTTGCTCTTACGGTATCCATCGTGCTTTCCACGATGTTCCTGAAACAGCACTCCACATTAGACGTTGTTTTTGCACTTGTACTTAACTTCGCGGTTTACGAAACTATTTATGTACCGGAGAGAACTCCGGTTGTGGAGCTGCAGCTGCTTCGCAAAAAAGCCTGAAACTTAAAACAAAGTCCGCGAGCGGACTTCAACTCCTCTGACACAAAAGCCGTTTAACACTGTATAGCAGCGTTAAACGGCTTCTTTTATATTACAGTTTTTTCAGTTTGGCGAACGACGCGAACATTCTCTTTATTCCGTAAGTATCAAACATGACAGTTACTTCATAATCTTTGCCGCCGTCTTTTATATCCTGAACGGTTCCGGCTCCGAATTTTACATGTCTCACCCTGTCTCCTTCTGCATAATCAAGATTCTCCGCTTTATGAACCTTAAATTCCCGGAGATCAAACTTATGTTTCTCTTTCTTTGGAGCTCTTCCCGCTGACATAAGGCTGTTAAGTCCGCCGAAGGATCTTTCCGCACGATTTGTGCGGTACGTCTCCTGCCTCTGCTGGTGAGCCGTTTCCCGGTCAAGTTCTATATACTCTCTTGGTATCTCTTTTACAAATCGTGACGTCTTCAGGTAATTAACCTCACCGCGGATCATTCTCTGAGATGCGCATGTAAGCTCCAGATGCTTTCTGGCCCGGGTTATCCCCACATAGCAAAGTCTTCTTTCCTCCTCAAGTTCCTCATTGTCATCTATGCTCATGAAACTCGGGAAAGTACCATCCTCCATTCCGGTCAGATAGACATTTTCGAATTCCAGCCCCTTTGCGCTGTGGAGCGTCATCAGAAGCACCTGTTCCGCGTTATTATCCACGTTATCTATATCCGCCACCAGAGATACCTGCTGAAGAAATTCTGAAAGAGAAGGGTCCTCAGACGTTTCATTATATATCGTCGCTTTGGATATCAGCTCATCTATATTTTCTATACGGGCTCTGGATTCCGGCGTGTCCTCTTCCTCCAGTTCTTTCACGTAATCTGTACTCTTAATGATCATATCCAGCAGCATAGAAACCGGTACGCTTTCCGACAGATCCCTCAGGTTTTCGATCAGTCTGGTAAAACTCTGGATCTTTGTTTTCGCCCTGGACATACCCGAAATATTGTCAATATCCAGAAGCGCATCATAAAAGCTCATTCCGTTTCGCGCAGCATACTCACTTACTTTGTTTACAGTGGTAATACCGATCCCTCTTTTCGGCACATTTATAATGCACATTGTCGCCAGATCATCCAGTCCGTTGCAGATAGTTTTCATGTAAGCCAGCATATCCTTGATCTCTCGTCTGGAATAGAAATTAATTCCGCCTACGATCTTATACGGAATATTACCGGCTACAAATCTTTCCTCAAAAAGACGCGACTGGGCGTTTGTCCTGTAAAGTACGGCAAAATCATTGCATCTGCATCCTTCTTCCCGTATTTTTCTTCCTATATCATCTGCCACATACTCAGCCTCTTCATATCCGTTGGCAAACTGATGAAATGAAACCTTATCTCCGTCTCCCTGATCTGACCACAGGCTCTTGTCCTTTCTTCCTGCGTTATTGTGGATCACGGCGTTTGCCGCATTCAGGATGTTCTGGGTGGAACGATAGTTCTGTTCCAGCTTTACCACTTTTGTATTCTTAAAAACAAATTCAAATTCAAGGATGTTTCTGATATTCGCGCCCCGAAATTTGTATATAGACTGATCATCATCCCCCACGACACAGATGTTCTTATATTTATCAGAAAGAAGTTTTATAAATGCAAACTGCACCGTATTTGTATCCTGATACTCATCCACCATAATATAGCGGAAACGTTCCTGATAATAATCCAGAACTTCCGGATCCTGTTCGAAAAGTTCCACCGTTTTCAGAAGAAGATCGTCGAAATCCAGCGCATTATTGTTTTTCTGGATTTCCTGATACATATAATAAGCACGTGCAATATTTTTTTCTTCCCATCCTGATGCTGAACGTTCATATTCGTCAGGACTGATCATGTCATTTTTCAGCTGTGATATTCTGGAGAGAATGCGCCTTTCCTTGTAGACCTTAGGGTTGAGTTCCAGCTTCCGTATGACTTCTTTCATCACTTGCCTGCTGTCATCCGTATCATAGATCGTAAAATTTGTATCATATCCTATCCGGTCGATATATCTTCTGAGAATACGTGCGCAGCTGGAATGAAACGTACTCACCCAGATCCTGTCCGCTCCGGAACCAATCATTTTATCCACACGTTCCCTCATCTCACCGGCAGCTTTGTTTGTAAAGGTGATAGCCATGATATTCCAGGGATTTACGTTCAGGTCATTGATCAGATGCGCGATCCTGTATGTGATAACCCGTGTTTTTCCGGAACCGGCACCTGCCAGTATCAGGAGCGGTCCTTCTGTATGTTCCACCGCTTGAACCTGCGGACCATTGAGTTCTTCCAGATAATTCATCCAAACACCTCCACGATAAAAATTATCTCTCGTTAAAATGTTATGCCCGTAAATGTTATAACGCTTCCCCAGAATATGCCGCTGGCAAAAAGTACTGCAGCGGCGATGATATTCTCTTTCATATTTCGGTTCGTGCGGAACAGGACCAGCAGACCGACTCCCGCGCTGACCATAAGACCTGCCATCATCTGTCCGGAGCCCAGTATACCGTTGATATAAAACTCGGTGATCATGACAGAAGCAGCGCAGTTAGGGATCAGCCCGATCAGCGCTGCCAGAACGATCCCGATTATTGTCTGATCCTCAAGGAAAGCCGATACATTCTGTTCACCCACGCCTTCCACAAGCAGGCCTATGATGAGACTGAGAACAAAAATAAAGAACGTAATATGAAGCGTATGCTTGAGAGCCGGCATAAAAATACCTCCGCCCTCTTCTTCATCACATCCGCAATGCTCTCTCTCACACAGATCGTGTATATGTTTTTTGTTTCCGGTGGAGATCCTGACAATGTGTGTAATAAGATCTACTGCAAATCCGGTGATAACAGCCAATATCATTTTTACTGCCATAATGCGGATTATCCTCTCCACCCCTGCCGCCTCGGATATGAGAATTGGCAGCATCTCGTCAGACGTGGAAAGAAATACGGCTGTCATCGTTCCAAGTGTGATCACTCCACCTGAATAGAAGCTGGCCGCAGCCGCGGAAAAACCGCACTGGGGAATAATACCTATCAGACCACCCAGAAGAGGTCCGTATTTGCCTGCGGCACTAAGGAAATTCTGACTATGATCCTCCGTCTTGGACTCCAGATACTCCATGATCAGATATGTAACGAACAGGAACGGAATAATTTTCAGTGTGTCGATCACTGAGTCAATCAATACATCCAGGAACATTTTTCTTTAACCTCTGTTTTATTGTCCTGCAAGGACAATCTCCAAATACGTAAACAATGCTTCAGAACTGTATTTCTACAATTCCGAAGCATTGGTTTTTTCATGAAACTATATGATGTTATAACACAGACGGCCGAAAAAAACAAGTTCTGATTCTCCGCCCGTTAAGCCCGGCGATCATTTATTAGTGATCATTGAATGCCATTCCTGAAGAGATCTTACCTGTCCTTCCTTATGTGTCTGGACATAATGGATTCCCTCAGCTGTGGCCTTTGCGGCAGCCATTGTAGTCATATAAGGAACCTTTGCCTTAATGCAGCTCTTTCTTACATAGCTGTCGCTGTGTTTATCTTCTTTTCCGATAGGAGTATTGATAACTGCCTGTACCTCTCCGTTCAGGATAAGATCCTGAATATTAGGACGTCCTTCATATCCTTTCTTTACATGTTCTGCAGGAATACCGGCTTCCCTGATCATCTCGCAGGTCTTTCCGGTCGCATATATCTTAAATCCGTCCCTGTCAAACATCTGCGCAAGCTCTACAACTTCCGGCTTATCACTGTTATTTACTGAGATCAGGACCGCTCCTTCAACAGGAAGCCTGGACTGGGTTCCTTCTTCTGCTTTATAGAACGCTTCGCCTTCAGATTCAGCCAGACCAAGCACTTCGCCCGTAGACCTCATTTCCGGTCCGAGAACAGGGTCCACTTCCTGGAACATATTGAACGGGAACACAGCCTCTTTTACTCCGTAATACGGAATGTTCTGTGTCTTCAGTTCCGGCACCGGTGATTTCCTGCCTGTCAGCTCTGATGTCAGGATATCTGTGGCAAGCGGCACCATGCGGATATTACATACTTTGGATACCAGCGGTACGGTACGGGATGCTCTTGGGTTGGCCTCAAGAACGTATACCTTATCATTTTCGATAGCATACTGCATATTCATCAGACCGACTACATGCATCTCCTCCGCAATCTTTCTGGTATAATCACGGATCGTCTCCAGATTCTTTTCTGAAATATGTTTTGAAGGAATGATGCAGGCGGAATCTCCTGAATGCACGCCGGCAAGCTCAATATGCTCCATTACCGCCGGAACAAATGCATGTGTTCCGTCAGCGACAGCATCTGCTTCACATTCCATTGCATGAACAAGGAATCTGTCGATCAGTATCGGTCTGTCTGGCGTAACGCCTACGGCAGCCCTCATATATCCCGTCATCATCTCATCATCATATACTACTTCCATTCCGCGTCCGCCAAGAACGTAGGAAGGACGTACCATGACAGGGTATCCTATCTTATTGGCAATATTTATGGCTTCTTCTACGGTAGTCGCCATTCCCGATTCCGGCATAGGAATGCCGAGTTTATCCATTACCTTGCGGAACTGGTCGCGGTCCTCCGCCAGATCAATTATCTCCGGAGAAGTACCCAGAATATTTACGCCGTTCTTCTTGAGATCAGAAGCAAGATTCAGCGGAGTCTGTCCTCCGAACTGCGCTATGACGCCGACCGGTTTTTCCTTCTTATAAATGCTGAGTACATCTTCAAGCGTAAGCGGCTCAAAATACAGTTTATCGGAAGTGTCATAATCTGTAGAAACCGTTTCCGGATTGCAGTTGATAATGATCGTCTCGAAACCAAGCTTTTTCAGTGAAAGCGCCGCGTGTACACAGCAGTAATCAAACTCAATACCCTGACCGATCCTGTTCGGACCGCCGCCAAGGATCATGATCTTTGGCTTGTCATAGCTGACCGGATTTGCATCCGGAGCGTTATACGTAGAATAGTAATAAGCGCTGTCCTGTGTACCGCTTACATGAACGCCGTGCCATGCCTCTTCAACGCCCAGCCCGATACGTTTATTTCTGATGGCTTCCTCAGGGATCTCAAGGATCTCGCTGAGATATCTGTCGGCAAAGCCGTCCTTCTTTGCCTGTATAAGAAGTTCGTCAGACGGAAGCGATCCCCTGAATTTAACGATCTCTTCCTCTTCTTCGACAAGCTCTTTCATCTGCTCGATGAAATAATGTTTGATATGCGTGCGCTCATAGATCTCTTCCACCGAAGCTCCCTTGCGGATGGCTTCATACATCATGAAATGACGCTCAGAGGAAGCAGTACTAATGCCGTTGAGAAGTTTTTCTTTTGTCCATGTGTCAAAATCTTTCACATGACCGAGTCCGTAACGATCCTTCTCCAGCGATCTCACTGCCTTCTGGAAAGCTTCCTTGTAGGTCTTTCCTATACTCATGACCTCNNGGGCCTCCGCCGAGGATCATGATCTTTTTCTTATCTGTATTGACCGGGTTGTTGTCCGGTGCGTTGTAGGTCGAGTAGAAGTAGGAGGAATCCTCCGTTCCGGATACATGGACGCTGTCCCAGGTCTCTGTCACGCCGAGCGCTTCCCTGCGGTTCCGGATGGAATCTTCTGAGACATTCAGGATCTCGCTGAGATACTTGTCAGAGAATCCGTTCTTCTTGGCGGAAATGAGCATCTCATCCGTATAGTCCGCTCCGGCCGCGATGAGCGCTTCCTCTTCCTCCACGAGCTCCTTCATCTGCTCGATGAAGTAAGCCTTGATCTTCGTATGTTCAAAGATCTCGTCAACAGTGGCACCTTTACGGAGTGCTTCATACATGATGAAATGGCGCTCCGAAGAAGGTGTGTCGAGCATGCCGATGAGGGTCTCTTTGGAGAGCTCACCGAAATTCTTGACATGGCCGAGTCCGTAGCGGCCCTTCTCGAGAGAACGGATGGCCTTCTGGAAGGCCTCCTTGTAGGTCTTGCCGATGGACATGACTTCGCCGACGGCGCGCATCTGCGTGCCGAGCTTGTCTTCAACTCCTTTGAATTTCTCGAACGCCCAGCGGGCAAATTTGACTACCACATAGTCTCCGTCCGGTACGTATTTATCCAATGTGCCGTATTTGCCGCAGGGGATATCTGAAAGAGTCATACCTGCCGCCAGCATGGATGATACAAGCGCGATGGGGAAACCTGTAGCCTTTGACGCCAGAGCGGATGATCTGGACGTACGGGGATTGATCTCAATGACAATGATCCTGTCTGAGACCGGATCATGCGCAAACTGAACGTTCGTTCCGCCGATCACCTGGATCTTGTCAACGATCTTATAAGCCTGTTCCTGCAGACGGTTCATAACCTCCGCGGAGATCGTCAGCATAGGCGCTGTACAGAAGGAATCTCCCGTATGAACGCCCATTGGATCAACGTTTTCGATAAAACATACGGTGATCATATTTCCGTCTTTGTCACGGACTACTTCAAGCTCAAGCTCTTCCCAGCCCATGACTGATTCTTCCACCAGGACCTGTCCTACGAGAGACGCCTGAAGTCCCCTTGAACATACGGTCCTGAGTTCTTCCTTATTGTAAACAAGTCCGCCGCCTGCTCCGCCCATTGTATAAGCGGGACGAAGAACGACCGGGTAATGGAGTCTGTCCGCAATTTCCAGTGCTTCTTCAACACTGTAAGCCACTTCACTGCGGGCCATTTCTATTCCGAGGGAATTCATCGTTTCCTTAAACTCGATACGATCCTCTCCCCGTTCGATCGCATCTACCTGTACTCCGATGATCTTAACGTTATACTTATCAAGAATACCGGCCTTGTTTAGCTCTGCGCTCAGATTCAGTCCTGACTGGCCTCCGAGGTTAGGAAGCAGCGCATCAGGTCTTTCCTTCGCTATGATCTGCTCAAGACGATCTACATTCAGCGGTTCAATATATGTAACATCTGCCATTTCAGGATCTGTCATGATCGTGGCCGGATTGGAATTTACCAGCACGATCTCATAGCCTAGGCTGCGAAGCGCTTTACAGGCCTGTGTTCCGGAATAATCAAACTCACAGGCCTGTCCGATTATGATCGGACCGGATCCAATGATCAGAACTTTGTGAATATCTGTTCTTTTTGGCATTAGTTTTCCTCCTTCGATTTAGACACTCTCATTACCAACACGCTTAAGCACGTTATTCAGGTCTTATTTGATTATAAATGATTATAAACAGAAGTATGTATAATTATTCACGTATATGCAGAATGTTTATATCCTCTGTTTAAATTCCTTAGCTATTATAGTATGTAAATTATAAAAATTCCACCTGTTTTTATCTGCTTATGATAAAAAACACATAATTATAGCTGATGCTTTTTATGCACTTTAACAATTATTCCCGGAACGATTCCGGAATTATGTAACATGGATAAGCATCAGCTGCTCCGCTTCTGAATATTTCAAGGAAATATTCATGATTTCAGAATATTTTTCGCCTTCTTTATTTTTTCATAAGGAAAATCCGACTGCGGCATCTTTGCAAATACCAGACGAAACCATTTTTCGATACAGTCTTTCTCATAATAGTCTCTGCCTTCCTTCTCTGTCTTAAAGGCGAGGCTCTTCCTGATCTGATGATTGTCCTCAATGACACCGTATGTGGCAGATTCAATAAATTCAACTATCACTTCAGGGTTCTCCGCCGAAAACGCGGTCATCCGATCCTCAGTCAGTGTTCCAACCGTATATTTCGCTAAAACGATACTGTCCCTGTCGGACGTCAGATCTCTGTCCGGAGGAAGCACATATATTTTTTCTCCTGCCTGAAAGTCTTTAATTTTGTACATACCATTCCTTCTTTCCTGATATTTCCGAAATGATCATTTTTATCTGCCCCTGGAGATCACAGCTCCATAGTCATACCACATAAAAGATCAGTACAATAAGTATAATAAGTATTCCTATACAGGTCATCATCATTGCAAAGGTAAAATTGCGAAGCAGCGGTTTCGCGGCTTCGATCGATTCCTCGGCAAAAGCTGAAACTCTGTTGATATGATCCTTTCCTTCGTGAACTCTGATTTCTTTCATGAACGTTCCTCTCGCCAGAGCAGCGGTCATATCTACCATATCCACCAGGATCCTGCCGAAGAACGCGAGGATGAGCGCAATGATCTTCAGTGCCGGACGATATATCAGATCCTCCATATCAAGCTTTTCAGGCCACAGATCAACGTATGAACCGTTCCTTACAAGAACCTTTCTCACAAAGATCAGATACACCAGAAGACCGATTCCAAGGGATATCGCTCCTCCTTTAAGGTTCTCCGCGGTAAACGCATGAAAATGAAGTATTTCTTCAGATCCGGTCATAAAAGCGGCTAGCCGTGTCATCACGAAGGGCTGTCCATTGATGATCATAAAAAGGGAAGCTCCCGCGATCGCGGCCGTGCTGAGGCCATTCATACATCCGGAGTTCTTGTCATATTTCATCTGAACCCATTCCTCGGTATTTTTTTCCACAAATATACATATAAAAAGCTTAAGCATATATGCGAAGGTTATTCCGCCGGATACAAGGAAGATCCATTCCGCCGCATGCAGTACCGTGCCAAGTCCTTCTATCGCATGCGCCCCTTCAACGATCCCCTCGTGCAGCATCGTCTTACTGATATAACCATTAAACATAGGAACTCCGCTGATACCAAGAGCTCCCAGGGCAAACGCAATCTTCAGAACAGTCTTGTTTCTTCCCCATCCGCGTATATCATCAAGTCTGAGCAGATGGATATTCATTACAACGACGCCTGCCGCCATAAAAAGCGTCAGTTTGATCATTGAATGATTGACCATATGCAGCATTGATCCTGAAAGTGCAAGCACAACGCCTTCCTCTTCACCTGCTGCCGCAAGCAGAACGCTCATGGCTATTCCTGTCAGGATAAAACCGATCTGTGACATGGATGAACAGGCAAGGGTTCTTTTCAGATTCACTGAGAACAGCGCAAGGACTGCGCCCGATGCCATCGTGATCAGACCAAGAATCAGGACAAGCATACCGAAGATCTCGTTCCCCGTCATTACCTGAAGAGTCATCGTCAGTATACCGTAGACTCCGACTTTTGTCAGTATACCGGAAAGCAGCGCCGACGCCGGAGAGGGCGCTACGGGATGAGCCTTCGGAAGCCATACATGCAGCGGGAACATACCGGCTTTCGCGCCAAAGCCAAGCAAAATACATACAGCCGCCGCAAAAATTTCTTTTTTCCGCCCGGATGCCTGCACAGCATCTCTCAGCTGGTCAAAGGCCAGCGTACCGGCGCTGTGTTTCAGCATAAGAAGACCCATAAATAACACAAGGCCTCCGAACACTGCAATGAACAGATAAGTATATCCTGCCCTTATTGCCGGTTTCGTCTCTTCGTGGATCACCCATGTAAAAGATGTGAACGATAATATCTCAAAAAAGATAAAAGCTGTCATCAGATCTCCGGAAAGCATGACTCCTTCCGTCGCTCCGAGCGTTACAAGTATAAACATCCAGTAACGGTCAAGACCTTTTTTTTCATGCAGGAAATATTCTTTCGCGAACATTGTCGTTCCCGCCCACATGATCGCCGTAACGATACTGTATGCCGCACGGAAGCCATCAGTTTTAAAGGTTATTCCCTGAACGAGTATACCATTAATGGTAAGAGACGGCATGAATCGTAACAGGAGCAGCGTCATGCCTAATTCGAGAAATGTGAATACGATTGCAATAATATCCCTTAGATTATCATTCCTTCTGCCTATGCAATAGAGCGCAGGGCCCATAATCATCGGAAGAAAAACGATCAGTGCGATCAACATATCTTTACTCCTTTAAATCCATCCTCTAACAATTCGCTCAATGTAATCCATGACAGGCGTTGAATAGATTCCGATCGCCACGTTCGCTGCAGTAAATACAACTATCGGGATCAGCATCATGATGTCTGCTTCTCTGACCGCGCTGCTCTCTTCGGGATACAGGTCTTTATCGGGCTGTGAAAAGAAAGCTCTCAGGCTGACAGTCAGCGTGTAGATGGCACAGAGAAACGCGGATATGATAAGGCATATGATACCGGTAAGTCCAAATACTGATCCTTCCTTTAATCCCGCGTTCAGGAGTTTCCATTTCGAGATAAATCCGCAGAACATCGGAACTCCTGTAAGAGACAATGCGCCGAGCGTGTAGCATACAAAGGTGACCGGCATTTTCTTTCCGACGCCGTTGATCTCATATATATACTGATTTCCGGTAGCGTGCATAAACGCGCCCGCGCACATGAAAAGAACTATCTTCACGATACCGTGAAATACCATGTGGGCTATGCCCGCCTCCAGTCCCGTCGGGGTGAGGAGCATGACGCCGAAAAGCATATAGGAAAGATTGCTGACCGTAGAATATGCCATTCTCCGTTTAAAATGCCTTTCCTTAACAGCCATTACGGCCGCGTAGATAAGTGTGAAAACTGCGAACATCATACAGAAATACTGTACCCAGGTGCCCTCCAGGATTGATGCTCCATACATATACCACGTGAGCCTTATCACCGCAAAAACGCCTGAATTGACCACGGCCACCGCATGGAGAAGCGCCGTGACAGGCGTGGGTGCCACCGATGCCGTAGGCAGCCATCCATGAAGGGGAAATACCGCCGCTTTCACTCCAAATCCAAAGAATCCGAATATAAAAGCCACCTGCAGAATAGCAGGACTGAATCCGCCGTAAATGTTTCCGCTGAAATGGAAAAAACCATCTCCGCCGTACAGATTCGTAACTACAACAGTAAAAAATGCAAGCGACGCTCCTCCTATCGTGTAAATAGCATATTTTCTGACGGCGTAGATACTGTCTCCGTCCTGATAGTGCATTACCAGCGGGATCGTCACCAGCGTAAGCATTTCAAAGAAAACATACAACGTCGTCATGTTCGCGGCAAACGCAACGCCGAGAGTTATTCCGTACGTCATTACATAAAAAGCAAAGAATGTGTTCTGTCGTTCTTCATGCTTCATATAATCAAAAGCATAAAGCATTACCAGCGGCCACATAACGGAAACCATAAAGGCAAAAACGCTTCCAAGTCCATCCACGATAAAAGATATGGAAAAACCACGCATAAAATCATATATGCTGACCATGGTATCATCAACGCAGAAAAGAGCTATCCATACACAGACAGAAGTCAGACAGACTATCAACTCCGATACCAGATTTCTGGTAAACCGATCTTTTATTTTTAACCATAACATCATGATCCCGCCGACGATCGGCAGAAATACGGGTATCAGTGTAAAAAGAGGATTCAAGACCCTAACCTCCTGTAACTTAGATAATGTTTACGAACTGTGCTCCGAATAATCCCATAAAAAGTGCCATACAGCAAAGAATGATCATGGGTATGGTCATAAACCGGCCCGGCTCCCGGTCCGGAAGCGTATCCGGATCAATATCTTTTCCGGGGAAAAATCCATCCACGACCACCGGCATAAGATATCCTGCCGTCAGGAACGCTGAAATCATCAGCACGGCGGGCGCCGCATAGGCAAAAAATCCCGGTGCTTTCGTCATCGCAGCTTCAGCAATGATCCATTTACCCGTAAAGCCTCCGAAAGGCGGTATGCCTATCAGACTTAAGGAAGCCGCTGCAAAACAGGCCAACGTGACCGGCATCTGTTTTCCCACTCCTTTCAGTTCCGGAACTTTTGTTTTTCCTATCTGATGAATAAAGACGCCGGCCGCTAGGAACAGACATCCTTTTGCTGCTGAATGGCTCATCAGCTGAATCACGCCGCCTTCGAGGACATCATTACTTAGTATGGATAGTCCCAGCATAATATAGGAGATCTGGCTGATCGTAGAATAGGCCAGCCGTTTTTTTGTGATTTTCTCCTGAAATGCCAGTGACGATCCCATAAGGATCGTAAGCATCGCCAGGATCATCCACGCGTATTGTACCCAGGTTCCTCTGATAATGTGCGGACCTACGGAATAATAAACCAGCCGTATGACAGCTACAAGACCTGCTTTCGCGATAATTCCTGACATCAGCGCTGAACCCGGCGCCGGAGCGATCGGATGAGCCGTCGGCAGCCATCCGCTCATCGGCAGCATGCCCGCCTTTGTTCCAAATCCAATGATCCCGATAAATACCATTGTCAGAAACAAACCATAATGTTCCCTGATATTCGCCCTCAAAATATATCCTCCGAGAACAAATCCCGATGTTCCCTCTCCGTAATAATATACGAAAAATACGGACAGCAGACCCATCAGGGCTCCGGCAATGGAATAATACATATATTTCATTCCCGCGGTTACCGCCTCTTTTGTCCTGTCATGAAGGATCAGCGGGAAGGAACTCAAAGTGACAAACTCAAAACACAAATACATTGTTATGAGATTTCCCGAAAGGCACAGCCCGATCAGCGCTCCAAGTGAAACGAACACGCAGCCGTAGAATATGCGCGGGCGTTTATCGTGGTTCATATACTCAAACGAGTAAAAAGTAACGACGGTATATAAAAGAAGTACCGCTATCAAAACATACCTGCCGAAACTGTCCATTCTGAAATCCACCGTCACATACTCGGAAAACTGAAACAGCCTTATCGAAGTTCCGAAAAACATGGCAAGGATAACCAGAACGTCTGTACTTATCATCACAAACGCATACAGCTTATTGCGGATCTGCTCTCCGTCCTTCCCGATCATTGATACACACAGGCCTGAAATAATCGGATAAAGAATCGCTATCACAAATAACATATTTTTTCTCCTTAACCAAACATTGAAAGACCGCTGGTGATCAGATTTACTACCACTCCGGAAATAAGACCCAAAAGCAGATTTGCTGCTATCAGAATAACCATTGAAATATTATAGCCCATATGATGTCTTATCATGATGCGGTCCTTCACCTCATGAATGGCATCCTCCCTGGGAACACTGTAAATACGGACAACCGTTCGCAGGAAATACATTACATTCAGTACGGAGCTTACAGACAGTGCCAGTATCATCGTATACATCTTGATGGTATCTCCGGAGTCTACCGCTGCGATAGCGAACAGAAGCTTTGATGAAAATCCTGCAAATATCGGAATACCGATCATGGAAAGCGCTCCTATGACGAAAACCACTCCGCACAACGGATCACGCAGCGCGCATCCCTGAAGATTCTTAAATTTCAGACTTCCGCCCGACGCTTCGGCAAGACGCGGGGTCGTCAGAAACAGGAGTGATTTTGTAACCGAATGAGCGAAAATATGGAAAATGGCTGCCGTATAGCCGGCTGCTCCTCCGATTCCTATTCCCATGTATATGTATCCTATCTGCGCTGCTGAAGAAAACGCAACCATACGGTTAAGGTTATTCTCCCTGATGGCGGATATGGAACCCATTATCATTCCCGCTACGCCCAGCACCAGCAGAATGTTTCTTATCGGCATCTCTTCAAATACTTCCACGCCGATAACACGGTAGTATATCTTAAACAGCAGGAAAATGTACGCCTTTGATACCAGAGACGACAGTACGGAAGCCGACGTAGGAGTCGACCATCCGTAGGTATCCGGCATCCAGTAATGGAACGGAAAAAGACCGCTCTTTATAGCCAGTCCTATGGAAAGGATTCCCATTGACAGGATCAGTATTCTCATATAAGCCGGGTCAGAACTGTATTGAGCTATGATCTCATGCATTGGAACCATCAGAAGATTTCCTGTAATATCATACAGAAGGACCACTCCCAGCAGAAACAGTCCTGAACCGAGAAGGTTCAGTATCATATATCTTACAGCCGCAAGCGTAGTTCTTCCGATCTCCCTGACGATCATGATGCCGCAGCTTGTCAGCGTAAGGATCTCCAGGAATACATATCCGGTAAAAATATCATTTGTCCAGATCAGCGCCATGAGGGCCGCCGTCATGAGATTGATCAGCGAATAATACAGATTAACCTTGCTTTCATCCATATCCACATCGATGAAACGCGCGCCTGCCAGGACCGAGCAAAGCATGACAGCCATAAAGAAAAGTGCCGTCAGAGCCTCCAGGATACCCGCCCGGATCTCGTTGCCCCAGGGTGCCGGGAATTCTCCCATGGAATACGTAAACTGCTCTCCTGTGACGATCACGTAAAACAAAATGCAGGATACCAGCGCGATCAGGAATATTTCGAATACTATTGTATAAACTCTCGCCGCTTTTCTCTTCAGCATAAAGCAAAGCACGCCTGAAAACAGGCTCAATATTATAGTGAAAAGCGGAAAATTTCTGATGATCTCCAAAACTATCTATCCTCCGACTCATGTCTGGACAAAATATAAATATCATCCAGGTTCAACGTGTGATATCGGTTATACAAACGAACTGTTAATGAAAGAGTGATCGCCGTAACCGATACGGATACAACGATTCCTGTCAGCACAAGACCCGCCGGCACCGGATTAATATATGCGGATGTACTCTGCACTCCATCAGCAATAATAGGTGCCTTTCTTCCGGAAATATATCCCATGGACGCAAGGAAAAGAAACGTTCCCGTATCCATAATATTCATTCCGATCAGCTTCTTTACCAGATTCCTGTGAAACAGCAGCATTGTAAAACCGATGCCAAATAAAACGATCGCCACAGCTTCCTCATAGTTAATCATTAATGTCTCAATCACCGCCGATACTTCCTCTCCTGAATAAACTGTAAAAACCAAACATAGTACATGCAACGACAAGACCGACCGCGATATCCAGCGGAAGGATCAGACCGCCGCTCAGGATCGCTCCGGGAACTCCCTTGGGGATATGATTCTCCAGTCCGTTGGCTCCGGTAATAAAAACATATCCTTTCGCAAAGCTGTAAAAAGCAAGCGATATAAACGTCATGACAGATATCCTTCTGAATGTCAGTACTCTGTCAACCTCATTAAATCCATAAGCCATAGCATAGATGATCATCGCCGATCCAAGGATCGTTCCTCCGGAAAATCCGCCGCCCGGCGAGTTCTGTCCGTTCAGCAGAATATAAATTCCGTAAAGGAGGGTAGATGGAAGAAGGACTTTTGTCACACTCCTGAGAATGGCATCTTTGTATGTTTTGAAATATCTTTCTGTTTTTATCGTATAGAAGTCCTCATAGATGGAATTCATGTTTTTCTGATCTACGCGCATCAGAATAGTAACACATACCAGCGCAGTAAAAAGCACATGAGATTCTCCGAGAGTATCAAAGGCACGATAATCAAGTATCAGACCTGCAATTATGTTTATCGCGCCCGTCTCCTCCAGTCCCTCTTCCACATATCGCTTCACGACTTCTACCGTGAGCGGGTTTTCGGCTCCGTACCGGGGAAGGTTCGCAACGATATAGAGAAGAACGCCTATCAGAATCACACAGCATATGATCGCTACGACAGTATATCCCTTATAGAATCCCTGTCTTTCTTTGTTGATCAGTGCCTGCGCTTCAGCCCGGCTCCGGATCTTTGCAACCGTGTCCTTTGTTTTCCGGCGGATCTGCTGTCTGGGCTCATCATGACATTCGGCCGCATCCAGAAAGTTTTCCATGTAATCGATCTCGCCCCGAAACCATTTTCCAAAACGGTCACTCATGTACTTCACCTTCTTTCTCTGCCTGCGGCACCCCTGCGGGATCCTCTTTCATTAAACTGCTGTTCCCCGCCGGCCCATTGCCCGCGGAAACATTATTCTTCGTGTTTTCATCAGAATTCACGTCGTACCCGGCGGCGTCTTCCGAAGCGTCAATAACGCGTATACGCCGGAGCGTCAGCAGAAAAAGGACTCCGCTGATACCTGCTCCGACAGCCGCCTCTGTTATTGCCAGATCCGGCGATTCCATCAGCAGCCATACGAGACACATGATCGAACTGTAGGACATGAAAATGATCACCGCGGCCAGAAGATTACCTGTAAGATTTACACAGACCGCGCATACGATCAGCAATATCAATAAAATGATTCTGAAAATTTCCGTAAGCTCCATAACTTCTATTCCTTTTTGTTTCTCACATTTATTACTGCTGCATTACCGCAGGGGTTCTGCAGCCTCCGACACTTCTTTATGCTCTCCCTGATCATTTTTTCCGGGACCGTCTTTCTCTCCGGAGGTTCCGTTCCCTTCGGGAGCGTTAATAACCTCCTTTTCCCTTTCCATGAAATAATAGAGCTTTTTATTCGTGCCGTACTCTACAAGACTGAGCATATGTGAAGAAGTCGGTGAAGTCATCCACATGAAGCATACTACCAGAAAAAGCTTCAGCAGATCGAACCCCGGTCCCGCGTGAACCGCAAGTCCCGCTGCTATGCAGAAAAGGCCCAGTGTATCGCCGATACCGCCGGCGTGCATCCTGTTCATGACAAAATCAAATTTAAAAATACCGATCACTTCTGCCGCAAAGCATATAAGACCCGCGGCAATAAAGATGGCTGTGATCCAGAATCTGATCCATTCTACCATTTTACTGATCTCCTTTCTCCGCTTTCTTCTCAGCTTTTTCCTTCCGGGCTTCTTCAAAAGCCATTGGATTGAAGGCAGCCCTCCGGGATTTCGAAGGAAGATATATGGACGCGAGCATCAGCACCGACACAAAGCTGATCATAGAGTAGATCAGCGCCACATCCACAAGGTAATTCTCATCCAGAAACATTGATAATACCAATATACAGGAAATTACCAGTGTACCGATCATATTTACGGAAAGGATACGATCCGTGACTCTCGGACCGATGATCGAACGCACCATTACGGCGCCGATCAGCACCGCGATCACGATCAGCGCGGCGGAATATAGTATCTGATATGCATTTTCAACACTCATTTGATCCTCCTAAGCAGCTGTACAAATGACGATTCTGTAATTCCCTCCGCATATTCTCTGCGGAGACAATGTACCACGAAATGGTCTTTATCCTGAATAACCGTGTAGGTTCCCGGCGTAAGTGTGATTGAATTTGCGAGAACTACATTACAGAAATTGGAACTGAATCCCGAATAGAATTCAATGATCACCGGATCCGGTCCTGCGCCCGGCGTAAAGATCACAGACATCACAGCAAGGGAAGCTTTTATGATCTCTGCCACAAGATTAAGTATGTAGAGAATGATAAGGGGCAGATTCCTCCATATCCTTATTTCATGCTGTATGGAATAGCCAATGACCTTTGTGGCAAACAGATTGATCAGAAATACGATCGCAGCGCCGAAAAACAGCAATTCCCAAGTAACTCTCCCGTTATATATGAACCATAATACAAAAAATAGAATATACATATCCCTACCCTGCTTTGCGTTGTGCAAATTTGTTCAAAAAGTACTACCTGCGATTTATTATTTTATCACATATTTTTATTTTCTGATATATTCTTCTCTCTTTTCGGCATATTAACCAATAAAAAACTTTAAAAACAGCTTCTTCCCCAGTTTTATCCTTTGGAAGAAGCTGTTCTGTCATTCCCCTTTCAGATGCACTACGGTCATATCATGATGCATCGCCTTCAGAAGAGGACCGAATATATCTCTTGTATATAGTTTCAGACTTGATGTATTGATGCAGGGATGACATCCCACAAAATCACTGTGCAGAATATCCTCGTCAACTACCAGCTGCACACGATTATCATGATCATTCATTAGTCCCAGTATACTCACGGAGCCGGGCGTAATATCAAGAAACTCCTCCATATACTCCGGTCCGGCAAAGCTCAGTCTGGCACATCCCAGCTGCGAGGTTATCTCTTTTGTCTTAAAGGGCTTGTCCCCCGGCATCATGAGCATATAAAACTGTGTTTTCTGCCGGTTGCACAGAAAAAGATTCTTGCAGACTGCCGCGTTCAGTATGGAATCGATTTCAAGACAGTCCTCCATTGTGTTTGCGTTTGCTTCCGGATGATCACATCTCCAGTATTCGAGACCCAGTTCATCCAGCAGTCTGTAGCATCGCTGTTCTTTTTCCGGTCTGTCCCCGAATGATTCGGGGCTTCCCTTTTCCAGTATCAGTTCCATTTCAGAAATCCACCTTTCTCTGTCTCCACATCTCCATCATGTGATGCGTTATATCTATCGGACTGTCATTGACCGGCATCTGATCTCTGTCAAACCATCTGGCCTCCGATATCTCCTCTTGCTGGATATGCAGCTCCGGACTTCCGTCCAGCTCCGCAAAAAATCCGCACATAAGTGATGATGAAAATCCCCATGGCTGATTGATATACGGACGTATATTCTTTACCTTCACGCCCGTCTCCTCCATGGCTTCTCTCGCGGCCGTCTGCTCCAGCGTCTCGCCGATCTCCGTAAATCCGGCGATCAGAGAAAAGATAGAGTTTTTATTGCGGGCAGACCGGGTAAGGAGGATCCTGTCATTTTCCTTATCTATAACGGCAACAATGATTGCCGGGCAGATTACCGGGAATGTCAGATGATCGCACTTTTCGCATCTCATCGCCCTTTCTGCCATGTCATGATGATTCTTTCCTCCGCAGCATCCGCAATACTGATGTGTTTTATACCATGTCTTCAGATGCATTACGGTAGCGCCCGCCAGCTGCAATTCCGGATGATTCTTTCCCAGATCGCGGACAAACACGTGTTCACATTTTTCAGAAAAATCCGAAGGCACATTTACCGCAGTGAAAACTCTCCTGTTATCCAGCGAAAACACATATACCACGTTTTCACCCTTCATAAAGGATTCTTCCCTGATATCCCCGTAAGAAAACGGAGCATGCGTTTCCGGATCAAAGAGCAGATCCGACTTGTCCATGAGCAGTATCATGTCCCGATCCTTCGGCATACATGAAACATAAGCGATATTCATATCATGGCTTCCAATCTTCTGAATTAACATACTAACTCTCCTTTAATCTTCTTAACAAAAACTTCCCACTTCATGAAAAAAGTCCAGTCGTCATCATGAAAAATAACATCGTAAAGGTTTTGGCTTGCGGCCGGCACTTTGAATTTTCAAGTGCAAACGCCGAAAATTCATTAGTACCGCTGCCTGCAAGACAGAAGCGGGAGCGTCCTTGAGATGTTATTTTCATGATAAGACTGTTTCAGAAATGTCATGTGGGAAGTTTTTATTCTTAATAAAAACTTTCTTAAACAATTGATTCTTAAAAACAAATGTCAGGCTCTGTCAGAGACTGACTCTCTCCGGCGTTTTATCCGCGACTCCGAGGAACAAAAATCCAAGGACAAAAAATACAGCCAGCAGCGCCAGAGCCAGATTGATCGTTCCACCGGCAAACTTTACAGCCGCTATCACTGCAGAGCCCAGAAAGGAGGCGCCCTTTGCAAAGATATCGTACAGTCCGAAATACTCCCCTGCGTTTTCAGCCGGGATTATCCTTGAATAATAGCTCCGGGACAAAGACTGGATCGAACCCTGAAAGCATCCGACGATAAAAGCCATAATCCCAAAATCCCATATCGTATGAATAAACAGCGCATAAATGCAGACCACTATATATCCCGCAATACATATCTTCAGAAGCGGGATCGTTTCATGTTTTCTGGAAAGCTTCGCGAACACCAGAGACCCGCAGAAAGCCACCACCTGCGTAAGAAGCAGAAATATGACCTGGCCTACGGTGTTCAGCCCCAGATCGGTTCCAACATTTATACAGTTATCGATAATGGTTCCCACCCCGTCGATATACAGAAAAAAAGCGATCAGAAAAAACATCACCTTTCTGTCCTTCTTTACTATTTTTCTGATAGTGGAAAAAATCTTCAGAAAAGCACTTCCTGCCCTGATCTCACCTTCCACATAATTCTTCTGTCTGTAATTTCTGATCAGCGGGACAGAAACCACGAACCACCATATTGCCGTGACTGAAAATCCTATGATCTTTGAAATATTCCCGGGAAGGATCCCTGCCATATCCGGCCCGAGCACATAAGATACCAGCGCCACGATGAACGGAATACACGAACCCAGATATCCCCAGGCATAACCATAGGAGGATACCTCGTCAGAACGCTCTTCGGTCGTAACATCCACAAGCATAGAATCATAAAATGTGAGGGACGCCTGATAGAATACCTTTGTCAGAATAAAAAGAAGCAGAAAAATAAACCAGGATGACGCCATGCCGGTAAAAATACAAAACAGACACCCTGCTGAAACAGCAGTCGTAAAAAGAAGTCTCCTCGTATCCTTGTGATCGGCAACAGATCCGAAAAACGGACCAAGAAGCGCCACCAGCACCGTGGCGATCGCTATTGCAAGAGCCCACATTGCCGTAGCCCTGTCGCCGGAAAGCTGCCCGGCTTCCCCGCCGACAGCTATAGATTTAAACCATATAGGGATCAGCGAACAGGCAAGCATGGTAAACGCCGAATTTCCCACATCATATAAGACCCAGGCGTTCTCCTGTTCTGTCAGGTTTTTAAAGATCTTCAAGATTGTTTCCTCCTCATTTATCATCTTTTCCGGATAATTATGACACTCTGTGCAGTCGGAAAACTGTATAACGCTTCACACAAACCTCCCATACTGCTGCGTTTCTCAATTACCTGCTGTCCCGGCAGAATCTGCGAACCGCAATATCATCTCTGTCTGTATGTCCTGTAGGATCTCTCCAGGGCAAGCGGTAATACCGGAATGTCTTTATAATCCTCTTTCTGGCAGAAATGATTTCTGAAATACGGATCCGGTTCATCTCCGTGCAGCAAGTATCCGATAAGGCTCTTTGCAAGCTTCGGATAATGCTCAAGCGCGTTTACGCTCAATTTATCCAGACGCAGCATAGCGTCCGCCACCTCCGGGTCGTTTTCCTCTGTAAGCATGAGATCCTTAAATGAGGAAACATGCAGCTTATCCATGCCTTTGCTGAGGATCCATCTTTTTAGCTTTGAATTATCTTTCAGCAGATTGAGATAGAATTTCTGATCTTTCAATGTCTTATAGATCGTCTTTTCGTCCCATACCGGAAAAAGCTGTGATATCACGTGAGCCATTTTTCTGTCGGGCCGAAGTGAAAATGTGACCTTTTTCTTTACCGGATCGTATCCGTCCTTAATCAGGAGATATCTGTCAAACTGCGATTCAATCCTGCCGTGTGACGCTTTCGACAGTTCATCTTTTCTTTCAATATATCCGTGGCAGTATGAATCCATGACAAAGTGGCATGTAAATCCCAAAAGATACGATAGCGCCGCTTTTTTATCATCACATTTCTGAAAACACGGCCGGATCTGTTCCAGTGTGTCTCCAAAGGGTATTTCATGCATTCTTGTTCCGAAATCATTGACTTCGTTTTTCTTAAGGCAGTTATAATAAAAGAATATATCCGGCCCGTGAACTCCATAATCAAAAACAGCGCGGTTATCAAGGATCATTTGATATATATTCCCGGGCAGCTTCTTCATGCACCGGTCTCCGAATCGCCAGTGCGCGTATGTAGTAGGCATTTCTCATCACCTCCCCTGCAGATCTTCCTGCGGCGGTTTCCGCTCAGCGAACAGCCCTGCAGCATTAATTACAAAAAATTATACATATCCAGTTTACCATAGATATATTTTACTTTCAAAAACAGAAAACGCTTATTCCGGACAGGAAGCCTTCAATAGTCAGAATGAAAGATCTGACTGCGAAGGATTCAGCCGGAATAAGCGTTTTTTATATTTATTCAGTTAAATAACTTTAAATAGTATTCTGCCGGATCATTCCGCCGCATTAAAGTCAGGCTCTGCAGTCCTGCTTTTCGGATGCGCGATGGTAATAACGCCCTCGATCGCCAGAAAAACTGCCAGAACGATCAGCAGGACTCCTACGATCACCTGAACATAAGGACCCCAGTCCGCTTCTCCTGCTCTGATCACGTTATACTGTGAGAGCGTATTAATGCAGAGTGAAGCAATCGTAACGCACAGCATGAAGAACATTGGGATAACCACCATAGCTCTTTTCCTTCCGACGTTACCAAGCCATGCCGCAACCGCCAGAAGCCCGAGAGCTGCCAGCAGCTGATTTGCCGAACCGAATAACGCCCATATCTTGGCGTACCCGTTCAGTCCGAGAGTTATTCCCAGCACCACCGTGATCAGGGTCGCCACATATGAGTTTGCCAGTATTTTTTTTGCTCCCGTTACGTTCTCAGGCGTCTCGCCCTTTGTGGAATCGATCCAGAACTCCTGGAACATGAACCGGGCAAGACGGGTAGCCGTATCAAGAGACGTCAGGCAAAACGCCGAATAAGTAAGCACCAGCAGAGTATTAAGTATCGTGTAGCTGCCCGGAATAACAGAATCCACCATAAGCGCGATGCCGCCTCCGAAGATCGCCGTAGCTCCTGTAAGAGCCGTATCCGGATTCGCCGCATTATAAGCGTACGCGTAAGCTACCGCACAGACCGTCAGTACTGCGAGAACACACTCCAGAAGCATTCCTCCGTAAGCGATAGGCTGTGCGTCTTTTTCTCTGTCCAGCTGCTTAGACGTCGTTCCCGAAGAGACCAGGGAGTGGAAACCGGAACACGCGCCGCATGCGATCGTTGTAAACAGCACAGGAAATACCGGCGTCGTAGATTCCGCGGACTGGATCAGCGGAAGGCTGTTCAGAGACGGATGCGCAAATATTACCGCAAACAACGCCACTGCCAGCATAGCGTAAAGCAGAAAAGACGACAGATAGTCTCGCGGCTGAAGCAGTATCCATACCGGACACACGGAAGCGATCGCAATATAAAAGCCGATGACGAGCATCCAGGAATGATATGACAGATACAGCGGATGGAAATTCATGCCGACCGCCATGACCGCTATGATCGCAGCAACTCCGATAATCGTTGAAGTTCCCATCGGCATGTTTCTCCGATAAACGAGAAATCCAAAAATGACAGCTATCACGATAAACAGCAGCGATACCATGGCTACACTCGCATTTGTATCTGCTGCCGCCGCTGCGAGAGCCGCTCCGCCGGCATCCGTGCTTCCAAAAGTTCCCGCGACGATCGAAGCAAACGCCGCAACGACCAGGATCAGCGTCAGATACGCAAAAATAAGAAACAGGCGTTTAGCACGCCGGGACATATTAAAGGAAATGATCTCTCCGATGGATTTTCCGTCATGCCGTACCGATGCAAACAGCGCTCCGAAATCATGAACTCCTCCCACAAAGATTCCGCCGACTACTATCCATAGTACACAGGCCAGCCAGCCGAAGCCCAGCGCCGCCGCGCTGATCGGACCTGTGATCGGACCTGCGCCTGCTATCGAAGAAAAATGATGTCCCATAAGTACCGGAGCCTTGGCCGGCACATAATCCACACCATCCTCAAGTCTGTGCGCAGGCGTTTCCTTATCACCCTCGCCGACTCCCCATTTTTTACATAACCATCGTCCGTAAAAAATATATCCGCCAAGCAGACAGACGATAGATATGATCAGAAGAACTAAACTATTCATCCAATTACACTCCTTCTTTAAAAATTAATATTAATATTTAAATATTCTGTACCGCAGATCTTTTTTTCTGGGATACAGAACACTTTTCAGAAATTCCGCCGTGCGTCTTCCGTCTCCGTTCGAAACGATAAATCCGTCATCGGCCCTTACGGCAGCCGTATGAACCTCCATCCAGCCATGAAGCGAAAACCGAAAGCTTTTCCTGACACGGCATTTCCTAAGCTTTTTTAACGCTTCTTCGTCAGCAGTATTACATACAATAAGCATTGTCACGTATGAGCTCTTATGATCCCTCCCCGGCACTATTCTTGCCTCTCCCAGCTCCCTGGCTTCTGCCAGACAAGCTTCATATTTCTCCGGATCCAGGTGATCTGCCGAGAAAACGAACAGATATTCATGGCTTTCGGCGCTCCACATTTCCGCCTTTCTGACCAGGACATATCCTGTGCCCTGTTCATGGAATTCCCCTTCCGCGATCAAAGAGCCTTTATTATTTA
>DFHP01000175.1:14117-18822 GCA_002371335.1 Eubacterium sp. UBA3720 | reverse complement strand
TTACTGTTCAGTTGTCAATGTTCTGTGCTGTCTGTTCTTAGCTCTCCGCGACAGCTTATTCAATATATCACTATGGATTTTCAAAGTCAAGCGTAAATAAATTATAGTTATGAACCACAATTCAATTTTTTCATCCGTTTTTCGGATTTACTTCGAATTTTTTCAGTTCTCTTCATTTTCATCACATATTATTAACTGTTTAAGTTTAAATTCATGATTTTTTCAGATTTCCCAGATGCCGCGGATCTGCTCTCCCATGATCTCTTTCATTACCCGAAAAGCCGTTTCGCCGGTACAATGTCCGGTATAAAAAACCGTATCCATGCCGGAAAGTTCTCGCGCTGTCTCCCTGATATCATTCAGCTCATTTTTAGTGTACTGATCCTGCATCATATGAAAACCGCTGAATACATAGTCCGGATCCTGATCATAAATCTCTCTGAAGCGGTCCAGAATATTCAGTATCCCCGCATGAGCGCAGCCGGAAACCAGAACATATTTTCCATTTGTTTCTATAACAAGATATTGTTCATGTAAAAGCTGATCCTGCACAAATATATTACGTGCAGATACATATGATTTTTCTTCTCCTGATCCATGTCGTTCGATATTATTATTCTGAGCAGCCTTGCGCATAACTCTCAGCTTCAGATTTCCCTTAGGCCATAGTCTTCTGCCTTTCACTCCGGAAAATACTGATATTTCAGAGTCCAGTCTGAAATCTCCTTCCAGAAGACGAATTCCGGGAAGGTGCATAACCGACTTGTCAATCCCTATATATTTCATTCCTGTCTCTTTTACAGTGTAATACTCATCGCCCGCCGTATCCTTCATAAATATAGAGGCGGATGAATTGATATCCGCAAAGGACATGATTCCACCCGAATGGTCATAGTGTCCGTGACTGAGAAATACGATATCCACAGTTTCCAGATCCACCCCTCTTTTCATGGCATTATCCCAGGTCCTTGCAGACTGTCCCGTATCAGCTATTATCCTATGTTTCTCTGTTTCAATATATAAGCTCAGTCCATGTTCTGCAACGATCCCTTCACCGCAGAGATTGTTTTCCATCAGAGGAATGATCTTCAAAGCCTGTATTTTTAATTGATTATTCCCGGTCATATATTTTCAGCACTCCTTCTTACGAAACTTTTAAGCCCAGAAATGACATTCGGGTATTTTTTTTATATCTTCTGCGGCATCGCTTCAGGCAGTTCAAAACGGGATTCTGTCTTTATATACCTCTGTTCTCTGGCGGCTGTATTTATTGCTTCTGCCACTTCAAGCATATGCAGGGCCATATCACCGCTTGCGCGGTTAATGCGTTTTTCACGAATTGCCAGAGCCATGTCAACGAGTCCGATTCCTCTGCTGTTTTCTGCCTGACTGACCGAATCATGATCATGTTTTACCTCTGCAACCGTCCAATTGGTTTCGATCTCTGACTCAACACGCGGCATGGATTTCCATCGATAATTTTTCTCATTTCTTATCAGAGTAACGCCGCCGAATAAGTTTGGACCGTCATTAGGATCTTTATCGTCCATACAAAGTGTCGCTTTTGTTCCGTAAAGTTCCATCTTGGGCAGCTCAGAATCCCATACGTTCCAGCTCATGTTCGCGCTTACTACAGCTCCGCTGCAAAACCTCAGCACAGCCATCACATGTGTCAGGACTTCCGGATCGACCTTGATCTCTTCTCCTTTTCTCGGTTCACTGTGGATCACTCTGACTTTTTCGGGAGTGCTTCCCATGGCAGTAACAGACTCTACCGGTCCAAGAAGAGAAAGCAGCGCAGTCCAGTAATATGGACCAATATCAAGTACCGGACCTGCACCCGGCTGATAAAAGAAATCCGGGTTTGGATGAAACCACTGCCATCCGCGGCTCACACAATTGACAATGCCTCCTACGATCTTTCCCGTTACACCCTCATCTATAAGACGACGGAAGGTCTGCACACGGCTTCCCATAAAGGTATCGGGAGCACATCCGACATACAGCCCCTTTTCTTTTGCAAGATCAATTATCTCCTTACCCTCCGCATACGTGCCTGCCAAAGGTTTTTCGGAGTATACATGCTTTCCCGCTTTTATCGCAGCCAGATTATATTTGTAATGTGCTGCAGGGGTCGTCAGATTCAGAAGAATATCCACCTCCGGATCAGCAATCAACTCGTCCCCGGAAGCATATGCTTTTTTAAACCCGTATTTTTCAGCCTTTTCCCGTGCTTTTTCCGGCGTCCGGCATGCGCATGCATACAGTTCGACTTCATCAGGATATTTCCTGAGATTCGTAAGATACACGTTACTTATATCACCCAGTCCAATAACACCTATTTTAAAAACTTTCATATGCAATGATTCCTTTCCTATCATGAATTCGTTCAGCCTATGTGTCACATATTTACAGAACCATTTTAATATATGTTTTTCTGTATTTCTTTCTATATATTGTCTTGTTCAGATCTGTTCAGCGGTTCATGATAAGAGTATGCAGATAATGCGCCTTAACTGATACCTTTTTTTATACCCTCTGCATATACGGAAAGGCATTCTCATAATGACGCAGCTGATCCTTTTCAATGGCGATCACATCGAAACGGCAGGGCATATTCTGAGGGATCCGATATCTTACCCGGTAATAGTCAGCCACCCTTGAGATAGTCCTTATTTTAGCAGGAGTCAATGCTTCTTCCGGTCTTCCGGCCGACGCAGAAGAACGATACTTGACCTCCACGAAAACCAGAATATCTTCCTGTTTTTCCAGGGGAGAGGATTCGTTAAACCCACAGCCTCCCTGCAGACATATAATATCTATCTCTCCCTGACGGGAACGAAAGTTCCTCGCAAGTATCCTGAAACCATTTTTCAAAAGCCAGTCCGCCGCAATATCCTCATACCAGCTGCCGATGCTCCTCTTGTTCAATCACTGCCTCTTTCTGTTCTTTATTCTCACAAATGACCACATACAGTAAACTGTTCCCATGTTCAGGATCACATTTTTCCATCCAAAGAATTACAGGTAATTATGTATAAAGCTTCTTCTGTGGATCGGCGAAGGACCGAATTCCTTAAGAGCGTCTATGTGTTCCCTGGTTCCATATCCTTTGTTTTTTTCAAAATGATACTCCGGCATCAAAAGTGCATATTCCTTCATCATGCGGTCTCTCGTTACCTTTGCGATAATGCTGGCCGCCGCTATGCTCTGGCTCTTTGCGTCTCCCTTTACGATGGATATCTGTGGGATCTCAACCTCCGGAATGTGTACTGCATCCACCAGAATAACATTCGGCTTTACATTCAATTCAGAAAGCGCATCCCTCATTGCTTCATATGTGGCCTGCAGAATGTTGATCTCATCTATCCTTTCCGGTGAAACCATGCCCGTACCCACTGCAACCGCCTGCTCCATGATCACATCATAAAGCTCCTCCCGGCGTTTCTCACTGAGTTTTTTTGAATCATTTATATACATGATACGGGCATCTTTCGGCAGGATAACGGCCGCTGCCAATACAGGTCCCGCAAACGGACCCCGTCCCACCTCATCAATACCGCAGATATATTCGTACTGCGCATTTTCTTTCTCAAATCTGCAGAGCGCTTCCACGCGCTCCATTTCCTTCTGTATCTTCTGCTGCCGTTTCAGTACAGCTTCTTCTTTTTTAGTCATGGCGTCTCCAATGTGATTTTCCCGAGCTTTGTACTTCTGAAATCATCCAGCAAAATATCCGCTGCTTTTTCCGTAGAGTAAAGGCCGCCCCGGACCAGACAATTTCTCTTTCTGGCAATTCCCTGCAGAATATCAATATCAGAACCTGACACATCAACATCGTACTGTCCTGCAAGCAGCTCCGGATACTCTCTCTTAAGATAACTGATCAGATGCAGAGCAATTTCTTCGTTCGCAAGGATCTCATCCCTGATAGAACCTATCATTGCCAGTTTCATCCCCACTTCCGGATCCTCGAATTTAGGCCACAGAATGCCCGGTGTATCCAGAAGATCCATCTCCTTTGAAAGATGTATCCACTGCTTTCCCTTGGTCACTCCGGGCTTATTTCCTGTTTTGGCCGATGCTCTTCCTGCAAAGGTATTTATAAATGTGGACTTGCCTGCATTTGGGATTCCGACGATCATTGCTCTGATCGGACGATTTCTGAAGCCTCGTCTTATATTTCTTTCTATACGCTCCCTGCATGCTTCTCTGATCAGCGGCTGCACCTGTTTAACGAAAGATCTGTTTCTGGAATCAGCCAGCATGGCACAGATCCCGCTGTTTCTGTAGTGATCGATCCAGATCCTGTTTCGCTTCTCATCAGCCATATCAGCTTTATTTAAAATAATCATACGGGCTTTTCCCTGCCCCATGGATTGAAGATCAGGATTACGGCTCGACTTCGGCACTCTGGCATCCACCAGCTCGATGATAAGATCGATGATCTTAAGTTCCTCCTGCATCTGCCTGCGGGCCTTCGTCATATGTCCCGGATACCACTGAATGTCCATCATTTTCTAAACCTCCGTATATGTTCTCTTTACTATATCCTAAAACCATGAATAATACCAGTGACTGCGTCGGACACATGAACCATCGCTGCTCACGTATCAATGACCCCTGTTTTTTACGTCACCTTTTTCTATGTTCCATAAGACCAAAGTCCGCGAGCGAACTCCAGCTTCCCAGCCCCTCTATCCTG
>DFHP01000175.1:13897-14028 GCA_002371335.1 Eubacterium sp. UBA3720 | reverse complement strand
GCAGCTCAGCTGCCTTCCTCTGTGCGGCGTGTGCATCCCCCGGAGGGTTTCTGCCATAGGAAATCGAAGCAATTTACTATGGCAGACCAAAGTCCGCGAGCGAACTTCAGCTTCCCAGCCCCTCTATCCTG
>DFHP01000175.1:0-13786 GCA_002371335.1 Eubacterium sp. UBA3720 | reverse complement strand
CAGCTGCCTTCCTCTGCGCGGCGTGTGCATCCCCCGGAGGGTTTCTGCCATAGGAAATCGAAGCAATTTACTATGGCAGAACAAAGTCCGCGAGCGAACTCCAGCTTCCCAGCCCCTCTAGCCTGATGTGAGCGAACCGGACTTTGCGCGCCGCCGCACGGCAGCTCAGCTGCCTTCCTCTGTGCGGCGTGTGCATCCCCCGGAGGGTTTCTGCCATAGGAAATCGAAGCAATTTACTATGGCAGAACAAAGTCCGCAAGCGAACTTCAGCTTCCCAGCCCCTCTATCCTGAGGAGAGCGAACCGGACTTTGCGCGCCGCCGCACGGCAGCTCAGCTGCCTTCCTCTGTGCGGCGTGTGCATCCCCCGGAGGGTTTCGTTTCACAGGAAATTGACGAAATTTACTGAGAAACAAAGAAAAGACCCTGAATACAGGGTCTTTTCACGCTCATCAATTATCTCATTTTCTCTTTAACTTTAGCAGCTTTACCTACACGGTCTCTCAGGTAGAAGAGTTTAGCACGTCTTACTTTACCACGACGAACCACATCGATATCAACTACGTTAGGAGAATGAAGCGGCCATGTTTTTTCAACGCCGATTCCGTTAGATGTTTTACGAACTGTGAATGTTTCACGGTTGCTTCCACCCTGTTTCTTTATTACGATACCTTCAAAAACCTGTACACGCTCACGGTTTCCCTCTTTGATCCTGTTGTGTACTCTGATAGTATCGCCAACGTTAAATTTGGTAACTTCGCTTTTAAGCTGCTCAGCTTCGATTTTTTTAATGATTTCGTTCATTATTCTATCTCTCCTTATATTGATGATATTTGTGGATGTTCATATCACCGATAAACGTGACAGCGGACCATCTTTCTTGCCACAGCATCTAAAATAATACAGTATATCTTCTCAAAAAGCAAGCACTTTATAATCCGGATATGTGCAGGATCGGCATATATACTTTGTACTGCTTCTTTGCGGCGTATAGCCAAATAAGGAGCTGCTTTTTCGCAGCCCCTTAAAAGTTCGATCATATTATTAAACAGGAAATTAACGTAATTTCCCTGAGAAAGGACAAAAGCACGGCTTATCTGACATTTCCGAAATATCAGATTTCTTTTCCCTGCTCCAGAGCAAGTGTGATCGTAGGACGATCACATACCTCAGCCGGTCCGTAATACTGAATAGCACCCGGGAATGTGAAGCATGTCTCAACAGCCCATTTATCTCTGTTTGCCTCAAAGTATTTGAACGGAGCACCGTCAAGCTCTGTAAGAGCTTTTCTGATAACCGGTTTGTCTTTTCCGTTTCTTCTCTCAATGTTCATCATCTTTGTGATCGGCATTCCTCCTGCTACCCACTCCTCTGCAGGTGCGGAAAGGTTGGAAACCTTGGAAAGATATCCGTTGTAGCCATAGGAGATCAGCATAAATGCATTGTAGCCGAGAGAATAACAATAGTCGGAATCAAAGTTGGACGGGAACGCGCAGCGTCCTTCATATCCGAAGAAGTGATGCTGTGTAGCATATTTGCCTACATATGTACCTGCCGCTTTTCTGGCTTTCATCTTTTCTCCGACCATCTCGGCAAACAGTTTTTCTGACTCGATAAGAGATACCTGAACATTACCGTGAGGATCTCTCTCAAGGAAAAGCTGCTGCTGGATTCCCTGCGGAAGAATCTCGAATACAGCCATGGACTCTTTCGTCAGGCCTGCCTCGATAAATGCGTATTTAGCTTTCCAGTCAGGAAGCGCATTAAACTCTGCTGTCTTCTCTCCTGCAAGAAGCTCGTTGATCTCGGCGATCAGTTTAGAGAATTCCGGAACAAACTCTACAATACCCTCAGGAATAATAGCTACGCCAAAGTTATTACCGTTAGCTGCTCTCTTCTCAACTGAATCAGCGATCTGATCAGCGATCTCGGAAAGAGACATCTTCTTAGCTGCTACTTCCTCTCCGATAAGACAGATATTCGGCTGTGTCTCAAGAGCACACTCAAGAGCTACATGGGAGGCGGAACGACCCATAACTTTAATAAAGTGCCAGTATTTCTTGGATGAGTTGCAGTCTCTCTCAATGTTTCCGATAAGCTCGGAATATGTCTTGGTAGCTGTATCGAAACCAAATGAAACCTCAATATCCTCGTTCTTAAGATCTCCGTCAATTGTCTTGGGACATCCGATTACCTGAACTCCCGTATTATTTGCTGCCATGTATTCCGCAAGTGTACATGCGTTCGTATTGGAATCATCACCGCCGATGATAACGATTGCTGTGATTCCATGTTTTTTACACACCTCTGCTGCTACGGCAAACTGCTCAGGAGTCTCAAGTTTTGTCCTTCCTGAACCGATAATATCAAATCCGCCGGTGTTCCTGTATGCGTCAATATAATCATCTTCAAGAATAATATAGTCATCCTCCAGAAGTCCGCTCGGGCCCTGTTTGAAACCATAAAGAACGTTTTCTTTGTTTGCAGCCTTCAGAGCATCATAAAGACCGCAGACAACATTATGGCCGCCGGGAGCCTGTCCGCCGGAAAGGATAACGCCTACTTTATGGATCTTAGGTACAGAGGTATTTTTTCCTCTCTCGAACTTGATCTCTCTCTTTCCGTATGTGTTCGGGAAAAGAGCTTTGATCTGCTCCTGATCTGCCACACTCTGTGTAGGCTCTCCCTCTTTAACACAGATCTCGGCTACACCGTTTCTGAGCATTCCCGGAAGCTTGGGCGTATACTCATATCTTGCTTTCTGAAGTGGTGAAAGTTTCATAATTGCTACTCCTTTATAAATCCTGTATGTTTTTGTCAACACATATATAATTATGCTAAATCATTTTTCCGGAAAAGTAAATAGATATTAATAATTTTGGAATTCTAAAATTTTTCATTGTCAGCCAGTGAACGTATCTTAAGAGCGCACATGTTTTTTTCTTTTTCATTCATATCCATGTGAAACATAAACTCTTCAGGTTTTCTGAATCCTTTTTTCATAAGGAACCTTGAAAAAACCTCAGCTTCTGCTTCAAGCTCCTGTTTCTGCTCTTGTCCGCCGTATATAAAGATACAGTGCGTATTTTTTCCCCTCAGATTTCTGAACCGTTCTTTCATAGAGGCTTCGGCTTCATTTTGTTTCGCATTTTCTTCCTCACTGTGTTTTCCTGTCTGCGGTTTCTCACCGCATAGCTCTCCCGAAGTTTTTTCCGCTGACCGGGCCTTCTCATCTTTAGGGCTCATTTCCCCGCGGCTTTCCCCTGTGTCTGTTTCCCGGTTCAGAAAGATCAGTATCAGGTCTTTCTCCCCGAAATACTTAATTGTCTTCTGAAGCTTCCTGCGATTATAATCGTACAGCTCTCCATACCTGGAAAGCTTTGAGGTGAGCTCTCCGGCTGCTTCTCTAAATCCTTCGGATCCGTACCACAATGAATGGACTGCAAAGTTCTTCTTCAACAGATCAGGTCTTCTCTCCAGCGTTCTTTCTTTTGATTTTTCCAGACGCCACTCCTCTATCTTCCTGTGATCTCCCGAGAGCAAAACACCCGGCACACTGTGCCCGTGCCATTTCTCGGGACGCGTATAATGCGGATATTCCAAAAGATTATCCTGATGAGATTCAAACTGAGACGACTCGTCATTGCTGAGGACTCCAGGGACAAAACGTGACACTGCGTCGATCAGAACAGCCGCTCCCAGTTCGCCTCCGGTAAGCACATAATCGCCGATGGAAATATAATCTGTCACGCATTCCTGAAGGACTCTTTCGTCAATGCCCTCATAATGCCCGCACAAAATGATAATTTCGTCTTCCAGCGCAAGTTCTTCGACCTTTGTCTGGTTCAACACTTCAGCCTGCGGCGTCATATATATGACTCTGGTATCCGTATGCTGTTTTACCGACATGATCGCCCTGTATACAGGCTCAGCCTCAATGACCATCCCCGCTCCGCCTCCGTAAGGATAATCATCCACCCGCATATGCCTGTTTACAGAAAAGTCCCTCATGTTAACTGTATTCACATCAATGAGATTACTCTTTACGGCCCTTCCCACAATGCTTGTCTCCGTAATATTTCTGATCATTTCCGGAAACAGTGTTAATACATGAAATTTCATATCATCATCCGCCCCATTTAATTATACTGCCGCCGGTGATAATTCTCCGGTATCCCGGCCTGCCATTTATTCTTCATCGATAAGCCCCTGCAGCAGATGTACCAGCACTTCATTCTTTTCAAGGCTGATATCCAGCACGCAGTCATCGATCACAGGGATCAGTACCTCTCCAAATTCAGGACTGTTCACCACGTAAACGTCATTAGCTCCCGTCTGCATCACATCTGTCAGGATCCCCAGCTTTCTGCCTTCATCCGTAATGACATTCATCCCTATCAGATCACCGATATAGTACTCTCCTTCCTCCAAAGGGATTGCGTTCTTTCTGTCTACCATAAGATCGCACTTACGATAAAATTCAGCGTCATTCATCGACTCGATACCCTCCAGCTTCAGAATAACCATGTTTTTGAAGAATTTCACGTGCTGTACTTTCATTTCCTTCCGGATTCCGCGCTGTTCAACGAGCACCTCTTTCAGCTTTTTGAAACGTGATGCATCGTCTGTCGTCGGAAAGACCTTTACTTCACCCCGCACTCCATGCGGGGATGTGATCACTCCCACCCTGAAATATTCCTGCATAAGACTCCTTTTCCATACAAGACAAAAGACGTCAGGCATTTTCACAAATGCCGAACGTCTTTTTAAACTCATCTAAATGTTAACGGCCTGTTAGTCTAAATCACTCAACGATGTCGACAATCACTTTCTTGTCGCTCCGTGAGGAAGCTGCCATGACTACGGAACGGATAGCCTTTGCAATTCGTCCACGTCTTCCGATAACTTTGCCCATATCAGACTGTGCCACATGAAGCTCTACCTTGATCATGTCGCCCTGAACGGACTCTGTGACAACAACTTCATCCGGATTCTCTACAAGAGCTTTTGCCATTACTTCTACAAGCTCTTTCATAAGATATACCTCCCCGGTTTATTATTTTGTAATGCCCGCGAGGTTAAAGATTTTCTGTACGATTTCTGTCGGCTGTGCGCCGTTGTTAAGCCATTTTTTAGCTGCCTCTTCGTTTACGCTGAATGTACTTGGGTTCTGATTAGGATCGTAGGAACCGATCTCCTCGATAAATCTGCCGTCACGAGGAGAAGTAGCGTTTGCTACAACGATCCTGTAGTAAGGATTTCTCTTTTTACCCATTCTTTTCAGACGAATTTTAACTGCCATTTTTCTTTCCTCCAATGAATTAATAAATAGTTGTATTTTTTCGTTTGCTGGAAACGATCGTCATGTTTCCTTATATATATGAGAACAGATACCGTTATCTTTCTTTAGAACGGTAATCTGAAACCTCCCATTTTGCCCTTCTTCCCTTTCATCACACCGGGAAGCGATTTCATCATCTTTCTGGTCTGATTGAACTGCTTGATGAACCTGTTTACTTCTGCGATATCTACTCCTGATCCTTTAGCGATCCTCTGTTTTCTGGAAACATTCAGGAGATCGGGATTTGCCCTCTCCCTGGGAGTCATGGAATGTATGATCGCCTCTTTTCTTGCCAGATCCTTCTCGTCAATGGCGTCCTCAAGCTCTTTAGTCTTGCTGCCGATTCCCGGAAGCATTCCGAGGACACTGGAAATACCTCCCATGTTCCTCATCTGTTCCATGCTTGTGAGATAATCATCGAAGTCAAAACTTGCTTTCTTCATCTTTGCTTCGAGATCTCTGGCGGCCTGCTCATCGATACTCTGCTGTGCCTTTTCGATCAGCGTCAGCACATCGCCCATTCCCAGTATACGGTTCGCCATTCTGTCCGGATAAAACTGTTCCAGATCCGAAAGCTTCTCGCCCATTCCGCAGTACATGATCGGTTTTCCGCATATCGCTCTGATCGAAAGAGCCGCGCCGCCTCTGGTGTCTCCATCGAGCTTCGTCAGTACGACGCCGTCGATGCCCACCTTCTCATTGAAAGCAGCGGCAACGTTTACCGCTTCCTGACCTGTCATTGCATCGACTGTCAGAAGCGAACAGTCTACCTGCACGGAATTCTTTATATTGATCAGCTCATCCATCATGCTCTGATCGATCTGAAGACGTCCCGCTGTATCGAGTATAACTACATTCCTGCTGTTCTTTTTCGCATGTTCAAGGGCTGCTTTCGCAATATCCACCGGATCATGCTTCTCACCGAGTGTAAATACTTCAACACCCTGTTTTTCACCGTTTATCTGCAGCTGTTTGATCGCTGCCGGTCTGTATATGTCACACGCCACGAGCAGAGGATTTCTTCCCTTTGCTTTCAGCTGTCCGGCGATCTTTGCCGCTGTCGTCGTCTTTCCGGCACCCTGAAGTCCCACCATCATAATGACCGTGATCTCAGCCGGCGATTTCAAAGGAAGCTCCGTGGTCTCGCTTCCCATCAGCTTCACCATCTCATCGTGAACGATCTTGATGACCATCTGTCCCGGATTAAGTCCATTCATGACATCCTGGCCGATAGCCTGCTCCTGAACCGTCTTCACAAAGGTCCTGACGACGCGGAAATTAACATCCGCCTCCAGCAAAGCCATCTTTACTTCCCGAAGCGCGACTTTTACATCATCCTCAGTAAGCTTTCCCTTGCTCCGAAGATTTTTGAAAACGTTCTGCAGTTTATCAGTCAAACTCTCAAATGCCATAAATTATAATTCCTCCAGAATCACATCGGCTATTTCTCCGATCCGCTTCATAGTTTCTTCCGGGGTTCGGGCGCTGCCGGCGTCTTTCATTTCTGAAAGATCCCTGATCTTTGTAACATGGTCTTTTATCGTCAGAAATCTCTCCACCAGATGCAGCCGCTCCTCATAATCTGTCAGCATTTTCTCGCATCGTTTTCTCATGTCATGAACGCTTTGCCTCGAAATGCCGTGTTCTCTGGCGATCTCACTTATTGAAAAATCATCAAAAACAATTTCCTGATATATGCTTTTCTGATGCTCTGTGAGCAGTTCGCCATAAAAATCAAATAATAAGGTCTTTCTGACAAAATCTTCCATTTCATCTCCCCGGCTGAATTGAATATCATGTGCAACCGTACTTCCACCCTCATCTTCTGTAAACTATATGCATTACAGATCAGCTGCCTGTCTCTGTGCAGTGCTTATATCCCCGAAATGTTTGCTTTACGGGAAATTACAGCGTTTTCTGCAAACAAAAAAACGAGGCGGTTTTACCCACCCCGTTATATTACGCTATGCCGGCTATCATGTCAAGTGTTTTTTCTTGACGGGCCTTTAAGATTTGTCTTTTATACACTGACATCTTTCCGAAATTATCCGAAGCCGTTTTGCGAGCGAGACTTGAATCCATGACAGCTCCGTATCAATGATGTTCAGGCGTCAAAATCCACATGCCATACTTTCCCGCCGTCATGTATATCTACATAGTGCAGGTCGAATTCTTTCTCAAAGATATCCATACATCCTTCATATGACAGTGTGTCGCTTTTTTTGATTATGAAAATATACTTTCCGTCTTCCCTTTCGTCAGCCTCATCGCTGACATCTCTGTAAAACTCACGGCCGTCGATCTTGTCGGGATATCCCGCGTTTCTGATCTTCTCTTCGATCAGACGATATAATTCTTCCATCTACTCTCCTTATGACAGCTCTCTTATCTGCTCATCTCTCTCTTCAAGTTCCATATATTCCCGGTGATGTCCGACATATTTATAAGCCGGACGTATGATCTTGCCCTGATTTACCAGCTCCTCGATCCGATGCGCCAGCCATCCGGAGATACGTGCGATCGCAAATAACGGCGTGAAAAGTTCCGAAGGAAACTCCATCATTGAATAAACAAATCCGCTGTAAAAATCCACGTTGGCACATATCGGCTTCAGAAGCTGTCGTTTTTCCTTCATACATTCTTTTCCGATGCGCTCTACATTTTCATACAGCCTGAATTCTTTTTCGAGTCCTTTTTCCACGGAGAGCTGCTTCGCAAAATCTTTAAGTATGACTGCTCTTGGATCTGAAAGCGTATAGACTGCATGACCGAGTCCGTATATCAATCCCGCGCGGTCAAACGTCTCTCTGTCAAGGATTTTGTTCAGATAATCGCGTATCTCGGCGTCATCATCCCAATCCTTCACATTTTCTTTTATATCGGTGAACATCTCCTGCACCTTCAGGTTGGCTCCTCCGTGACGGGGACCCTTCAATGATCCCAGCGACGCCGCGATCGCGGAATATGTATCGGTGTTCGTGGATGAAACAACGTGCGTGGTAAATGTAGAGTTGTTACCTCCGCCGTGCTCGGCGTGAAGGATCAATGCCACATCCATTACCTTCGCTTCCAGTGCGGTATACTTTCCGTCTTCATGAAGCATCTGAAGAAGATTTTCCGCAAGAGACAGCTCTGGTTTCGGATTTCTGATGACCAGATTCTCTCCCAAATGATAGTGTCTGTAGGTGTGATAACTGTAAACGGCTATTAACGGCATTTTCGCAATAAGGTTTAACGACTGATCCAGAAGATTTCCCACGCTGAGATTCTCCGGATCATCATCATAGGAATATAACGTCAGAACACATTTCTGCAATGCGTTCATCATATTCTTCGTGGGCGCCTTCATAATGATATCCCGGGTAAATTCATCCGGAAGTTCACGGTACTCCGCAAGGATCTCTATAAAATCATCCAGCTCATCCTTCGTGGGAAGTGTTCCGAAAAGCAGCAGATAACATATTTCTTCATATCCGAACCGCCTGTCGCTGATACCTTTGATCAGATCTTTTGTATCATATCCCTGATAATAAAGAACGCCCTCAGCCGGTACACGGCGTCCATGTCTGGTGATCCGTGTTCCTACAACGTCAGAAATCTCTGTGAGGCCGGTCAGAACGCCTTTTCCCGATGAATCACGAAGGCCTCTTTTTACATCATATTCCTGATATAAGGACTGATCGATCATACCCGAACGATGACTTTTCTCTGCCAGTTCATTCAATTTTTTTATTCTAACGGATGCTTCCATTATCCTTCACCCTTTCTAAATTCATTTTATACAGCCGAAACATTCACTGTCTTTAGAACGGCTCTTATTAATAAATATTAATAATATATTGAAAACCATACGAAAATCAAGATTTTTCTTTGTATATAAAGAAAACAATATTTTTTTCGCTGCCTTCCGGAAATATCCGCTATTATTTCGTTTCAGGCTCACAAAGGAATGCAGCTGCGCAAAAATATATTTTTGCGCAGCAAAAAAGCCGGAAATCAGACTCGAACTGACGACCCCTTCATTACGAGTGAAGTGCTCTACCGACTGAGCTATTCCGGCTTGTGCTCACACACAACGACTATTATACATGATTTTCAGAGAATTTCAACAAAAAGTTTTACAAAATCAATGCTTTGTTCCCTTTCCTGCCCGTTTGTTAAGTTTCAGTCTGGATACGACCACTTCGCCGTCCCTGTACGGAACCGCAAGTTCTTTTCCCTTCATCAAAAGATAAGCTTCATCCAGCCTGTCATTTCCCGCAAGATTTATTCCCCTGACACCAACTGCAGTTTTCTTTTGCTCCGGCACCTCACTGATTGAGAACCGCAGGAAATAACCATTGGCACTCTGCAGTACCAGATAATCATTTCCATCCACTTCGCCGACCATGCGCAGTGTACATCCCTCGTTGAGTTTCGCGGCTTTTGCCGATTTTCTGGATATATCAAATTCCCCGCCGGAAACGACCTTGACCATTCCGTCCGAGCTGACAAAAAGAAGCTTCTGCTTCTTTATGTTTTCAATGGAATCTACATATACAATGGCTTCATCCGCGCTTGAATAGTTGCAGAGATTATCCACCGGAGTTCCCTTATCGCGGAATTTTCCAAAAGGAACATCCTTCACCTTCAGCATATGTACAACGCCCTTATCGGTGAATACAGCGATCCTCCCGCTCGTTCTGGTCCTGCATATGAAACGGCTCTCCGCCTCTGCGGCCTCTCTGTTTCTTTCCCATACCGCTTCATCCACACACCTGCTGTAACCAAAACGATCCATCAGGAAAATACAATCTATATCCTCTTCTTTCTTTTCCTCGATAACCGTCTCCTCCGCATCTTCAACAACTGTACGGCGCGGTCTTGCATACTCTTTCCTGATCCTGTCCAGATCCTGCACGATCACCTGCGCCATCATATCATAGTTATCAAGAATCTCTTCATAACGGCTGATCCTGGCGATGGTCTCTTCATTTTCCCTGTAAAGAGCGTCTATTTCCAAACCGATCAGCTTTGAAAGGCGCATTTCCAGTATTGCGGAGGCCTGACGCTCTGTAAAGCAAAGCTTTTTAGCCTGCGCCTTGCTTCCTCTGTGACGGAATTTGATCCCCTCGGTATTTCCGAAAACGAGACAGTCTTTGGCCATCTTCTGGTTTTTACTTCCTCTGAGGATCTCTATGATCAGGTCGATCACATCAACGGCATTGATCAATCCCTCCTGGACCTCTTTTTTATCTGTTTCCTTTTGCAGAAGATTCTGATATTTCCGCGTGGCAAGCTCAAACTGAAAATCTACATGGTGTTCGATGATCTGTCTGAGGCTCAGTGTTTCGGGCCTTCCTCCCGCAACAGCAAGCATATTCACGCCAAAGGTGTCCTCCAGGCGGGTTTTCTTATAAAGAAGATTGCGCACGCGCTCCGGGTCAGAACCTTTTTTCAGCTCTATAACGATACGGATGCCTTCTTTGGAAGACTGGTTTGAAATATCAGAGATTTCCGGTGCCTGCCTCGATTCGACCAGCGCGGCAACATCATTGAGAAATTTTCCTATATTGGCTCCGATCATCGTATACGGGATCTCCGTGATCACCAGAAGAATTTTACCGTTCTTTCCTTTCTCGATCTGTGTCTTTCCCCGCATCCGGATCTTTCCAACGCCTTTTTCATATATTTCCGGAAGTTCTGATTTATTTACCACCAGTCCGCCCGTGGCAAAATCAGGCCCCTTAATATATTTCATCAGCTCCTTTACTGTTATACGGTTATTATCGATATATGCCTTGACGGCATCGATCACCTCGCCCAGATTATGAGACGGTATATTAGTAGCCATTCCAACCGCAATTCCATCCGCTCCGTTCACCAGAAGATTCGGTATGCGCACAGGCAGTACTTCCGGCTCTTTTTCCGTCTCGTCGAAATTCGGCACAAAGCTTACTACATCCTTGTCCAGATCTTGAAGAAAAACTTCCTGTGTGATCTTTTCCAGACGTGCTTCGGTATAACGCATTGCGGCAGCTCCGTCTCCTTCGATCGAACCGAAATTTCCATGCCCGTCTACAAGCGGAAGGTTTTTCTTAAACTCTTGCGCCATAACAACCAGCGCGTCATAGATCGAGCTGTCTCCATGAGGATGAAATTTACCCATAGTATCGCCGACGATCCTGGCACATTTCCTGTAAGGTTTATCATGGGTAGTTCCAAGCTGCTGCATATCATAAAGAGTTCTTCTCTGCACCGGTTTCAGTCCGTCCCGGACATCCGGCAGAGCCCTTGCCACAATGACGCTCATTGCATAATCAATATATGATTTCTGCATAAGCTCGGCATATTCGGTTCTGATAATCTGTTCTTCCATTTATATACATTCTCCATTTACGAAGTCTCGCTCGCGAGACGTATCAGAAATCAAGTTCCGCATCCGTTGCATGTTCATAGATAAACGCCTTCCGCGGAGGTACATTAACTCCCATCAGCGTCTCGGTAACTTCCGTAGCCATACGGGCGTCCTCGATCTCTACCCTTTTAAGCCTTCTGGTTTCAGGGTTAAGAGTTGTTTCCCAGAGCTGTTCCGGATCCATCTCACCGAGGCCCTTGAACCTCTGCAGTGTGAATTTTTTACCTGCATGCTCTTTTCTGTACCGGGCAAGAGCCTTGTCATCATAAAGATATTCTCCCTCTCCTCTGACCGGTACGGTTTTATATAACGGCGGCATTGCAATATATACATGCCCCTGATAGATCAGTTCAGGTAAAAACCTGTAAAACAATGTCAGGAGCAGAGTCGATATATGAGCGCCGTCTACGTCCGCATCCGCCATTATGATAATCTTATCATAACGAAGTTTCTTTATATCAAAATCATTTCCGTAGCCTTCCGAGAATCCGCAGCCAAAAGCGTTGATCATTGATTTGATCTCCGCATTTGCCAGAACACGGTCCATACTGGCTTTTTCCACGTTGAGGATCTTTCCCCGGATCGGCAGGATCGCCTGAAAATTACGGTCTCTTGCAGTCTTTGCCGATCCGCCCGCGGAATCTCCCTCAACTATAAATATCTCACATTTCTCCGGCTTTCTGCTCTCGCAGTTCGCAAGCTTACCGTTGGAATCAAATGAATACTTCTGCTTCGTGAGCAGATTTGATTTCAGTTTTTCTGCGTTTTTACGGATCTTCGCAGAACGTTCCGCACAGGAAAGGATAGATTTAAGCACCTCAAGATTCCGGTCAAAATAAAGTACAGCCTCTTCTGTCGTGATCTTTCCCGTAGCCCGTGCCGCGTCAGGATTGTCAAGTTTTGTTTTCGTCTGTCCCTCGAAACGCGGATCAGGATGTTTCACAGAGACGATAGCTGTCATTCCGTTTCTGATATCAACGCCCGTATAATTGGGATCTTTATCTTTCAGTATTCCAAGCTCGCGGGCATAATTATTCATTATAGTCGTGAACTGAGTCTTAAATCCGGTGATGTGGGTTCCGCCCTCCGCATTATAGATGTTGTTGCAGAAGCCCAGTACATTTTCCTGAAATTCTTTCACGTACTGAAACGCGATCTCAACTTCTATATCTTCCGAAACGCCGTGAAGCGTGACCGGTTCATGCATCACCTCTTTGTTCCTGTTGATATCTTTGACAAAACCTGCAAGTCCTTCCGGCTCATGATATTCGATCGTCTCGCACTTACCGTCTCTCTTGTCTGTAAAAATGATCGTAAGTTCAGGATTCAGATACGCGGTTTCATGGAGACGGCTCTTTACCTCTTCTGCCGAAAATCTGATTTTTTCAAATATCTCATCGTCGGGCAGAAAGTTGATCTTCGTGCCCTTCATGGCAGTTCTTTTTTCTTTCGGAAGAAGACCGTTTACAAGTTCCATCACCGGCACGCCTCGTTCATAGCGGTCATGATGGATATACCCTCCCTTGGCGACTCTGACATCCAGATATTTTGAAAGCGCATTAACCACCGAAGACCCCACTCCGTGAAGTCCTCCGCTGGTCTTATAGGAATCATTATTGAATTTTCCGCCTGCATGAAGCGTAGTAAATACGAGTCTCTCCGCGGGCATGCCTTTTTCATGCATCTCAATGGGAATACCGCGTCCGTTATCGCTGACTGTGCAGGATCCGTTTGCCTCCAGAATAACTTCGATCAGATCACAGTAGCCGGCCAGATGTTCGTCTACCGAGTTATCTACGATTTCATATATCAGATGATTAAGGCCCTTGCGTCCCGTGCTTCCGATATACATGCCCGGTCTTACTCTGACAGCCTCAAGTCCTTCCAGTACCTGTATGCTCTTTGCGTCATAATTACTATTTTTCGCCATATACGTCTGTAAACCTCTTACTGTTATATATATTGCTTGTCATAACCCGCCGCTTAAGATACGGGGGGACTTCTCGCACTGAGATAAATAAATGTTTGTCCTGCGGCCTTTATCAATTAC
>DFHP01000105.1 GCA_002371335.1 Eubacterium sp. UBA3720 | reverse complement strand
GATGAAAGAATAATGCTTTGGTTTGAAAAAATATTCACTGGAGAATCTGTCAGAGACAGATCTGAAAAAATAATAGATCTTGTCAATAAAAGAAAACACGTACCGGGATTATATCTGATCACGCTGGCTTCAAATGAGACGGACCAGCTGGATATCGTTCACTACGGGCTGAACAGCCGTCTTATGAGAGAATATATGAAGCTGCCAATGATCGTCGGTCTGGCGGGATCGAAAAAAGAAGCGATTCAGGTAGTGCAGGACATAATTCGCCAGGTTCATCTGGATACGGGGCAGTATGATATGAGACGGTTTTTTATGGGAAAGTCCCGGGAGGAAAAGATGACAGCTGATGATTCCGGCGATGATACGAATCACGTTTCGAATAACGCATCAGGAACGGAGGAGGTGATGTGATGCCGGGAATCATTATTCATATCCTGCTGATCATCGGAAAGATACTTCTCATCTTAGTTGCTGTCGTTTTGGTTCTTTTACTGCTTATTCTGTTTCTTCCGATCGTCTATCGGGGCACGTTCACTGCCGGATCGGGAAATATTCGTGCAGGCGGTTCGGCGTCATGGTTTTTCCGTCTGATATATGTTAAAGCTGATTATGATTCCGGAACTCTTTCATACGAATTATATCTTTTCGGGATCCCGGTTTTGAAGCTGCTTCGTTCGCGCAGAAAAAAGCATGAGGCTGCTGTGACCGGGGATACAGAAACTGTGGGAGAAGCGTCTGCAGTCACCGGAGATACAGAACCGCCGAATGCGGAGACTGCCTTGACCGGAGATACAGAATCGACAGAAGATGAGTCTGTTTTGACGGGAGATACAGAATCAACAGAAGATGAGTCTGTTTTGACCGGGGATACAGAATTGACAGAAGAAAAGAATATCGTGACTGAAGATACGGAAAATGCGGAAGAGAAAGAAGTTTCCGGGGACATTTCCGACGACATATGGAAAGACGGGATGCCGGAACAGGATACTGCAGACCAGACAGAGGAAATGTTCGAAGAAGAAGCTTTTCTGGATAAGATCTGCCGTTTCTTCGACAGGATGGAAGAGTCGTGTGCTTCTTTTTCCGGAAGGATTTCATCTGCTGTATCATCCGCAGCGTCCGCATTCAATAAGATAACCTCGCTGCTTGAAAAGATTTTTGACGAGGATACCGGGGAAGCTGTCGGGCATGTGTTCTCTCAGCTGATAAAGCTGCTTAGATCATATCTTCCCAGACGGATCGAGGGAACGATTGAATATTCGGCAGGGGATCCGGCTCTGACCGGCAGGATACTGGGAGCTTATTACACCTTCTGCAGTCTTTGTCCAAATGACCTGATAGTTACACCGGATTTTGAAGAAGAAAAATTAAAAGCAGACGCCGACATCAGGCTCAGGGGACATATCATTCTATTTGTACTGGTATACAGAGGTGTTATAGTTATCCTTAACAGGAGTGTCCGCAGGACCATAAGGATGCTCAGGGGCAAAAATGACGAATAATAATAGTATATTTAATGATCTGATCATAAACGTAAATACCTGTTCTGATATAAATGGCAGAGATGATTTAAGGAGGAAAAACCTATGTCAGAAAGAAACAATCTTGAAAGCACCGTATCCGCACTTTTTAAAGGACTGGATGGAGTAATGAGCACAAAAACCGTTGTCGGAGAACCTATACAGGCGGGAAAAATGACTTTCATTCCATTGGCAGAGGTATCGTTCGGAATGGGCGCCACAAATTTTACCGGAACAAAAAAGAATAACGGCGGCGGCGGAATGGGGGCTACCATGAAAGCAACTGCAATGCTGCAGATCTTTCCGGACGGGACAAGCCGTATAATCTCTCTGAAAAATGTAGACGCTGTTTCAAAGATAATAGATCTGGCGCCTGAGATCGTTAATAAATTCAGGGGAACGCCGTCCAGAGACGAAGCTTTCGCATCTCAGGATGCAGTCAATGAAGCAGCGGAAAAAGTAAAAAATGAAAATAAAGAAGAGAACGAGTGATTTTCTTTCGTTCACACATATGATCATACAGGGAAAGGGCTGCCCGCCGCAGGACAGCCCTTTAAAAACAGAAAAACCGTTGCAGCAGCGACCATATCGCTCTTACAACGGTTTCTTATTTAGAGATAGTTTTATTATGCACGCTCAACTTTGCCGCTTCTCAAGCAGGAAGTACATACGTACATTCTCTTTGCGTTTCCGCACTCTGTTTTAACGCGTACAGATTTTACGTTCGGTTTCCAAATATGATTAGATCTTCTGTGAGAATGGCTAACGTTGTTACCGAAGTGAACACCTTTACCGCACACTGCACATTTTGCCACGACTACACCTCCTGACTAAATTACGTTATAATGCCAACCTATAGGCTCGCAACATTGACATCATAACAGATTAATTTTTATTTTGCAAGTAAAAACACCTGACATTTAAAAATTATATTTCTTTTTTAGAAAAAATCGGTTATACTAATTATCGATTGATGTCTGCTGCCAGCATACCACATCGATCAGGTTATATAAAAGAATATTCTGTAAGAAGAGCATTTTGATACGCTCACTCAGCATCTGAAGATTACAGAATATGAATAAGAGAGTTTTTTCAGGAAATGGAACTCAGATCAATCAGAGTTTACGTCGATGATTTTCGCGTGATTTACTGAATTACAGGAGGAAATTAATTTGTCTTCAATAATGTTAGATGCCGCAAAGATATCTACAATGTTTCTTTCCGGCGCAGCAAATCTGGACGCACATAAAGAGCTGATCAATGAATTGAACGTATTTCCTGTTCCGGATGGAGATACGGGTACAAATATGACTATGACCATCATGTCCGCTGCGGATGCGGTCATGAATCTGGATGAAATGAACATTAAAACTCTTTCAAAAGCTATTTCAGGCGGTTCTTTACGGGGAGCCAGAGGAAACTCAGGAGTTATTCTGTCACAGCTTTTCAGAGGATTTACCAAAACCCTTAAAGGGAAAGAAGCGATAGACATCGCACTGATGGCGGATGCTGCCGACAGAGCTGTGGAGACGGCGTATAAGGCAGTCATGAAACCGAAAGAGGGAACTATCCTGACCGTAGCCAAAGGAGTTGCTGAAAAAATCCGGGAACTTTCAGAAAAAGATGGTATAACGATGGAAGAGATCATTCATCAGGCTATACTGTACGGCAATGAAGTTCTGGAAAAGACCCCGGAAATGCTTCCCGTACTGAAAGAGGCGGGCGTTGTGGATTCCGGCGGTAAGGGTCTTATGGCCGTTCTGGAAGGCGCATATCTGGATCTTATCGGAAAACCGGTAGCTTTCGGTTCCGCAAGTGAAGATGCCGGAAATGAGGGGAAGGAAGAAAAGAAGATTCATTTCACATATAATGTAAGCTTTATCGTCAAGCTTGAGAAAACTCCTTCAGATAAGGAGCTCAACGTGCTGAGAGAATTTATGATCGTAAACGGCGAAGACGTCCTTCTGGTTTCATCTGACAATATGCTTAAGGTACAGACCAGGACCGATAAGATAGGAGATCTTATCAGAAGATCCGAAAAACTCGGTCAGCTCATGAAGGTACATATTGAAAACGTATTGTTCGATCATGAAGAAGCGCTCATAAAAAAAGCTGAAAACCTTGATAAAGAATCTGTATCCGGAGAAAACGATCCTGCCCAGGATCCGTCGCTTCTCATAGATCAGTCAGGACCCCGGAAGAATTTCGGATTCATTGCAGTCTGTGCAGGAAACGGATTTAAAGAAATCTATGCAGGTCTTGAGACGGATTATGTGATCTCCGGCGGCCAGACCATGAATCCGAGTACGGATGATTTTCTGGCTGCGATACGTCTGATCAACGCGAATAACATTTTTGTATTCCCGAATAACGGAAATATCATTCTCGCGGCTAATCAGGCACGGGATCTGACAGAGGACAAAAATATCATTGTTATTCCTACGAAAACAGTACCACAGGGTATAACTGCAATGATCAATTTTAACCCTGATGATTCCGCGGAAAACAATGAGAGCACCATGAAGGAAATGATCGGTACGGTAAAAACCAGTCAGATCACCTATTCTATTCGTGATACCGTTATTGACGATATCGAGATCCATAAGGGTGATATAATGGCTGTCGGAGATAAGGGAATCATCTGTGCGGGAAACAATATCATGAAAGTCGCCAGAAAATCTGTGGCAAGCATGGTAAGTGAGGATTCTGAACTTATCAGTGTATATTACGGCGAAAATTTCTCCGAAGAGGAGGCAGGAGAGCTTTCCCAGAGCCTGTCGGAAGAGTATCCTGACTGCGACGTTGAGATCAATGAAGGCGGACAGCCGGTGTACTACTGTATCATTTCAGTAGAATAAGTTCATGTCTCGCGTGTGAGACCTGACACGGGATCCGGGTCAGCTTCAGCTGACATCTTCCAAACCGAATCCCTGTGCATCCCCCGGAGGGAGGGTTTGTTTCACAGTAAATTGACACATTTTTCTGTGAAATAAAAATAAAGGCAGCCATTTCCATACTGTTTTACAGTCTGTGAGCATGGCTGCCTTTCTTTATTTATGTGGATAGCAGCAAAGCTGCCTTGCGGCGGCACGCAAAATCCGGTTCGCTCCCATTATGAATGGGAGGATGCACACGCCGCACAATGAAAGGACAAAAAAATGAGAGCAGAGTCTCTGAGAAGCCTGAAAGGCGTTGGAGAAAAAACCGAAAAATTGTTTCAGAAAGCAGGTGTGGAAAACTGTGATCAGCTTCTTCATTATTATCCGCGGGGATATGACGCTTTCGAAGAACCGGTGTCCGTATCAGCTGTCGTACCCGGAGAAACAAACACGGTCGATGCTGTTATCTGCGGGAAGGTATCCGTGAGAACTTTTGGCAGGAATTCCATTACCATGGCGTATGCCGGGTCTGAAGAGGCGAAAATGCAGGTCAACTGGTTTCACATGCCATTTCTCAGAACACGCCTGAAGCCGGGGACCAGATATATTTTCAGAGGTCATGTAACGGAAAAAGGCGGACGAAGGATCATGGAACATCCGGCGCTGTATTCTCCCGAGGAATATAAAAAACTACAGGGAAAGCTGCTTCCTGTTTACAGCCTTACTGCCGGCCTGTCGAACAATATGGTACAGAAGACAGTCCGGCAGCTTCTGGATACCGAAGAACTGGAGAAAGAATTTCTCCCCGATGAAATACGCGAGAAGAATCATCTGGCAGAGAATAATTTTGCACTTCATCAGATCCATTTCCCGGCGAATAAGGATTTTCTTTTAGAAGCACGCAGAAGACTTGCGTTCGACGAGTTCTTTCTGTATCTGCTGCGGGTAGCCCGGATGAAAGAGCAGTCGTCGGAAACCAGAAGCAGCTATCCGATGAACGCCACATGGAAAACCGAGGAGGTTATCGAAAACCTCCCATACCGCCTTACGAAAGGACAGGAAAAGGTATGGAATGATCTGGAAAAGGATCTTACTTCCGGACGTGTTATGAACAGACTTATCCAGGGAGATGTGGGAAGCGGTAAGACCATACTGGCTTTTCTGGCAATGATCCATACAGAAGAAAACGGGTATCAGAGCGCGCTTATGGTACCTACGGAGGTACTTGCCGTACAGCATTATGAGCAGTTAAAAAAGCTTGCCGCGGAGAACGGCATAGACGCCGGCAGGATAGTTTTGCTTACAGGAAGCTGTACCCGGAAGCAGAAACAGGAACTATATGATAAAATATCCTCCGGGGAAGCGGCTATGATCATCGGTACTCACGCGCTGATTCAGGAAAAGGTAAACTATAACGATCTTGCTCTTGTCATTACGGATGAACAGCACCGTTTCGGCGTACGTCAGAGAGCTGCCCTTGCAGGAGAAGATAAGTTTCCCCATGTACTGGTCATGAGCGCCACGCCGATACCTCGTACACTGGCAATGATCCTTTACGGAGAACTGGATATATCAGTTCTGGATGAGCTTCCTGCACGGCGGCAGAAGATCATGAACTGTGTCGTTAACACCACATACCGCCGGACGGCATATAATTTCATCAGAAAAGAAGCGGCTGCAGGACACCAGATTTATATTATCTGCCCCATGGTCGAAGATAATCCCGAACTGCATTGCGAAAACGTAATTTCTTATACTGAAAAGCTCAGGGATATCTATAAGGATGAGATAACGATCTCACCTCTGCACGGGAAGATGAAGGCGGCTGAAAAAAACCGCATCATGAAGGAATTTGCGGAAGGGCGTATACAGCTCCTGGTATCGACTACCGTTATAGAGGTCGGAGTGAATGTACCGAACGCTACCGTTATGATGATCGAGAACGCCGAACGGTTCGGACTTGCCCAGCTCCATCAGCTCCGGGGAAGAGTAGGAAGAGGAGAATCCCAGTCTTACTGCATATTTATGCAGGGAAATGATAATGAAGAGATATCTGAACGATTAAAGATACTGAACCGTTCAAACGACGGTTTCTATATCGCGGAACAGGACCTGAAGCTTCGCGGACCGGGAGACCTTTTCGGAACGAGGCAAAGCGGGGAAGCCATGTTTCTGATCGCTGACATATACAGGGATTCTGAGATACTTTACAGCGCACAGGAAGCGGTGCAGGATATTATGCAGCTGGATCCCCTCCTGGAGCTTCCGCAGAATTTGCAGCTGAAAAAACGTCTGGAGTCTGTAAATGTGTTCCAAAATGACGATATATTTTTATAGCAAAGTTTCATTTCTGTATATTTTTAACGAAATTAAAGTGAAAACTTGAAAAACAGAAATCAAATAGTTATTATAACAGGGAAAATCTTAAAACTAAATAATTACTAACGCAATATCATTAATTTATTAATGGAGGAAAGTTATCATGGCTGAGGCTAAAAAAACAACTGCTGTAAAAACTGAGGCAGAAAAAAGCACTGCAAAAACTACAGCAAAGACAACAGCTAAAAAAGCTCAGACAAAAGCAGAGAGCGCTGCTAAAAAAGTAGAAGAAGCTGCAAAGAAGGTTGTTGAAAAGACAGAAGAAGCAAAAAAAGCTGCTCCGGCTAAGAAAGCCGCACCGGCTAAAAAGCCTGCTGCAAGAAAAACGGCTGCAAAGAAGACTGCAGAAAGCAAGGCTGCCGAGATCGAAAGCTCTGTAGTTGTTCAGTTTGACAATAAGAATGTCGCTACAAGCGCCCTGATCGAAGAGGTCAAAAAACTCTGGACAGAGGCCGGAAATAAAGCTGCCGATATCAAAGATATTAAAGTATATCTGAATGTATATGAATCCAAGGCATACTACGTTGTAAACGGAGAGGCAAAACCGGAATACTTTATCTCTCTTTGATTTTTCAACTCAGATAGGACGTCACCCGCCTCTACAGGCGGTGGGTATTGAATCAAACCTGACTCAGTGGAGGGTTTCAATCCCCAATCTGAGCTGAGCCTCCGTCGGATCGCAGAGCTGTGCAGAGGAAGACGTACAAGTGCGCCGCGCAACTCGCGCGCGATCAGAGATCGCGATTGAAATACAGGCAGATAAAATCCTGACATCGCAATACAAATGATTCGGACTGCGGATTTTAAATCTGCAGTCTTTTTGTTTGCGCGCCATAGGCGCGCCCTAACGGGTGAAAGTCCCTCGTTCAGAAATTGTGTAAAATAATAATTCTAGTAAAATTTTTATAAAAATACAAAAAATATTGCTATAAATTTGTTGATTTGTTATAATTATTTTGACTTGTACGATTTTGTTCTTTTTTGGCTATACGGACATTCTGTTTTGCTGAAAAGGTTTTCGTTATTGGGAGGAATAATAATGAACATTGGAATTTTAGCAAATAATAGTAAAAAGAGCCTGATTGAAGACTTCTGTATGGCATATAAAGGCGTTTTGCAGCGGCATGAAATATATGCCACTGGAACAACGGGAAGAAGGATCGAGGAAGCCACGAGCCTTCATGTCCATAAATTTCTTCCGGGCGCCCTTGGCGGGGACAAACAGTTCATGGAGATGATCGCCAGAGACGATCTGGATGTTGTGATCCTTTTCTATAACGCTTCCATGACCAATCCGAGGGAAGCAGGCGTAGATAAGATCATTCAGGTATGTGATCAGTATAACATTCCGTGCGCCACGAATATTGCGACGGCGGAATGTCTTATTCACAGCGTATCAAGAGGAGATCTTGAGTGGCGCGAATCAGTAAGAAGGAGCTCTGTATGAGAGTTATCGCAGGAAAATGCAGGTCTCTTCCATTAAAAACTCCTCCCGGAGACGGAACCAGACCTACGACGGACAGGACAAAGGAGACTCTGTTCAACGTCCTGATGCCTTATATTCCCGGATGCCGTTTTCTGGATCTGTTTGCCGGAAGCGGCGGTATTGGAATCGAAGCTCTGAGCAGAGGAGCTCAGAGCTGTTGTTTTGTGGAAAACAACCGAAAAGCTATAAAGATCATAGAGGATAATCTTGCCTTTACAAAACTGAAACCGGACGCTGAAGTTCTTCAGATGGACGCCGTTTCCGCGATCCGTTATCTCGACGGGAAGGAACAGTTCGATGTAGTATTTATGGACCCGCCATACCTGCATGATCACGAGAAGAATGTGATAATGGCTCTTAAAGGATCGTCATGTCTTTGCGATGACGCGGTCATTGTCATCGAGGCAGCTCTGGAGACTGACCTTTCGTGGATCCCGGGTTCCGGTTTCGAGATTTTTAAACAAAAAAAGTATAAAACGAATCAGCATATTTTTCTTAGAATGGAGTTTAAAGAGTAAGTCATGAAAACTGCAGTGTATCCCGGTACCTTTGATCCTGTGACCTATGGTCATCTGGATATTATTGAACGTGCGTCTAAATTATTTGATGAAGTCGTCATAGGTGTTTTGAATAATTGTTCCAAATCTCCGTTGTTTTCTGTTGATGAACGTGTTAATATACTAAAGAATGTGACTAAAGATATCCCTAATGTGAGAGTAGAACATTTTGAAGGATTATCTGTGGATTTTGCCAGAAAATGCAATGCAAATGTAATCGTGAGGGGATTGCGTCTGATCACCGATTTTGAATACGAACTTCAGATGGCTCAGACGAACAGAAAACTTGCACCGGAAATTGATACTACTTTTTTGTATACGTCATTGCCTTTTTCATACCTCAGTTCAACAACTGTGAGAGAAGTTGCTGCCTTTGGCGGAAATATAGATGAGTTTGTTCCGGCCTATGTAGCTGAGCAGATCCATGAAAAAATGGGAAGTAAATAATTTAACGAAGGAGTAACGTGAATGAGCAGCAGTAGAATAGAACAGATCATTGAAGAGATCGAAGAGTACGTTGAGGGTTGCCGTTATCAGCCATTATCTACAACGAAAATCATTGTCAATAAAGAAGAGCTTGAAGAGTTGCTTCGTGAACTTCGTCTGAAAACTCCGGACGAGATCAAACGTTATCAGCGCATCATCGAAAACCGTGATGCGATCCTTTCTGACGCGCAGGCAAAGGCTGATGCTCTTCTGAACGACGCGGAAGAGAAAGCCAGAAAGCTGGTTTCAGAGACAGAGATCATCAAAGAAGCATACGCTCAGGCTGATGCCACGCTTAATGACGCGAATCAGCAGGCACAGGATATTCTTGATTCAGCACAGCAGGATGCAAATGATATCCGCACCAGCGCCATTACATATACAGACAGCCTGCTTTCCAGCATTTCGGAGGTTATGTCGAACACGATCCAGGATGTGGGACAGAGCTATAATGATTTTGCTGGAGCCCTGACAGATTATTATAATGTTGTCGTTGAAAATCGAAAAGAACTTTCACCTATCGCCGGATCTGACAATGCCGCTGACGACTACGAGGAAGAGGCTGAGGATGATGAGTATGAGAATGACGAATCATACGAGGACGAAGAGTACGAGGATGAAGATGAAGATGAGGAATACTACGAAGAAGACGATGAATTCGAAGATGACGAAGATGAATAACTGATCTTAAACTCATCCGCGTTACGCGGATGAGTTTTTCATTGTTCTGTCACAGGAAATTCCATCTCCTATGAAATCAGGATACGAAGAGGCATTTTTTTATGAAGGTTGGAAAAGGTGATTTCGGCTATATACGTTATCAGAGAAAAATCAGGATATTAAAAACAGCTGCACTGTTTGTTCTTCCGGCGGCTCTTTTTATTGCCGGCCTGATCATGAACGGAGGAGACAGAAAGAACATTCTGACGCTGCTTGCCATTGTGGGCGTTATACCCGCATGCATGTCAGTCGTCAGTGTAGTTATGGTTTTTCTGCGGTCCTCTGTCTCTGAGGAATTATACAACGACGTGCATTCCCGGTCTCAACATCTCTCAGATATGTATGAGGTCTTTTTTACGACGCATGATCAGAATCTTTATGTAAGCGCGCTTGTTATTGATGATGATTATGTGACGGGTTATTCCGAGGATAATGTGGATGCAGGCGTCCTTAACGTCATGGAAAAACACATTTCTTCCTGTCTTCGCGTTGAAAACATGAAGAGAAAGGTTAAAATTTTTTCTGACAGAAAACATTTTCTGGATCGTGTGGAAGAGATGGACAAAAAAAACACCGATCATGATAAATCAAATGACAGCACTGTGATCGGTGTGATCAAGGCTATTTCTGTCTGATGAATCTTAGAAAGGATTTTTTATGAAGGAACTTTTCATAGGAAGAGATACGGCAAACCAGCGGAGCGACAAATACCTGAAAAGATATATGCCGGGAATGGAAAGCGGTTTTCTCTACAAAATGTTTCGTAAGAAGAATATCACACTTAACGGAAAAAAGATTACCGGAAGGGAGATCCTCAAGGAGGGTGATCTTATCAGAATATTCTTTTCTGATGAGACGATAGATAAATTTCGCCGGAATCCGTCCCCCGGAACTGCATATCCGTCCATTGATAAAAAAAGAATAGTCTATGAAGATCAAGATGTGCTCCTGGTCAATAAAGAAGCAGGAGTTCTTTCACAGAAAAGTTCCGATTCGGATATATCTCTTGTGGAGCTTATCATCGGATATCTTTCGGAAAAGGGCGAGGTGACGGAAGAATCTCTTCACTTTTTTAAGCCCGGAATATGCAACAGGCTTGACAGAAATACGAGTGGACTTGTCATTGCGGCGAAAAATCTTCCGTCTGCCCGGATGGTAAACAAAGCTATAAAAGACAGGTGTGCCGATAAGTATTACCTTGCTCTGGTAAAGGGATTTATATTTGAAAAAAGAAACGTCAGCGCGTATCTCACGAAGAATCATGCTGACAACACGGTAACCGTCACACAAAAGCCTGCAGAAGGAAAGAAAAGTGAACGCATAGAAACAATATATGAGCCTGTTGAGCGTCTGACGGACAATAAATACGAATATACATTGTTAAAGGTCAAACTGGTAACGGGAAAGACACATCAGATCAGAGGACATCTGGCTTTTGAAGGACATCCTCTTGCCGGTGATCAGAAGTACGGAAACGTAAAATTCAATCACTGGTGCAGAGAAAAGTATGGTCTTTCTCATCAGTTTTTACATGCATATGAGATGAACTTTCCGGAAATCCCTGAGCTTCCGCACGGAATCGGGGGAAAATGCTTCCGGGCACCGCTTCCGGAAGATCTCTCCTCCCTTATCAGTAAACTATCAAAGGATATAAAAGAAAATGAAAACACAAGAACCTCCAAAGAATGACATCAGGGAACGTTCGGGCAGAAAAGAACTGATCCATGACATTATCTTTTTTGTCGTGCTTATAGCCGCATTGATCCTGGTGGAAAAGTTTATAATCTTGAATGCAAAGATACCCTCTGAGTCGATGCAGAATACGATTAATATTGGCGACCGGGTGATTGGCAACAGACTCGCCTACATAAATAAAGATCCCGACCGATACGATATAGTTATTTTCAGATATCCGGATGAACCGGAAAAAATGCTCATCAAGCGTGTCATCGGTCTCCCCGGGGATACGATCGATATACGAAACGGAGATGTATTCATAAACGGCTCTGAAACCCCTCTGACAGACAGCTTCTGTTCCGTTGAAAGCTCAACGCTTCCGGGCAATCTCACATATCCGGTCACTGTTCCGGAAGGCTGTTATTTTATGATGGGAGATAATCGTACAAATTCCAAGGATTCGCGCTACTGGGATAATACTTTTCTGGAAAGGGATGATATTCTGGCAGAGGCATCTTTACGTTACTGGCCTTTAGACCAGATCGGGTTCGTTAACAAAAATACGGAAGCGTATTATCAACCTCCGGAGGCAGAATAATATGTCATGGAAGAAACATGGACTTCGCGGATCCGTTCTGGAAGAAATGGTAAACCTGACTAACGAAACATACAGATCCAGAGGACTTGCCCTGATCCAGAAGGTTCCAACACCGATCACGCCTATCAGCATCGATAAGGAAAGCCGCCATATAACCCTTGCTTATTTTGAACAGAAGAGTACTGTGGATTATATCGGTGCGGTTCAGGGAATTCCCGTATGCTTTGACGCCAAGGAATGCAGGACAGATTCATTTCCTCTGGCGAACGTTCATGAACATCAGGTCGCGTTCATGAAAGATTTCGAGGAACAGCAGGGGATTGCATTCTTTCTTCTGTATTTTTCCGTGAGAGATGAATACTATTATCTCCGTTTGAAGGATTTTCTGGTATTTCTTGAAAGAGGAGAAAACGGAGGACGGAAAAGCTTCCGCTATGAAGAGCTTGATCCTGCTTTTTTCCTGAAGAAAAATAAAGGTGTTATGATTCCTTATCTTGAAGGGTTGCAGAGAGATCTGTCATTAAGAGAGTGATCCCCCGAAAAGAAGACAAATCCGGTATCTGCCGGATAAAACATAGAAAGAATATGAGGTTTTCATCATGAAACATTTGATCCATACACCGGAAGGCGTAAGAGATATTTTTGGCAGGGAATGTGATAAAAAAAGATATCTGGAACGGAAGATCGAAAAGAAGTTCAGGGGTTTCGGGTATCAGTCAATTGAGACCCCCTCCTTTGAATTCTTTGATGTTTTTTCCAAAGAAGTAGGAACGATACCCTCAGCCAACCTTTATAAGTTTTTTGACAGAGAAGGAAATACTCTGGTCCTGCGTCCGGATTTTACTCCGTCTGTAGCCAGAGCGGCAGCCATGTATTTTTCGGAAGAGAAAGATCCCTTAAGACTTTGTTATCACGGAAACGTATATAGAAATAATTCCAGTTACCAGGGCCGCCTCTATGAATGTACTCAGATGGGCGTTGAATTTCTGAACGAAGACAGTCCGGAGGCGGATGCGGAGGTCATCGCACTGGTTATACAGACAATGAAAGAGGCCGGCCTTTCCAATTATCAGGTAACGATCGGTCACGTGGATTATTTTGATGCTCTGGCAGAAGAGGCACAGCTTGACGAGGATGTAATCGCCGAACTGAAGCACCTTTTATCTATCCAGAATCGTTTCGGCATGCAGGAACTGATCGAAGGACTGGGGCTCCGCAGGGATCTGCAGACAGCTCTGTGTACGATCCCCGAGCTTTTCGGAAATGTGGATGTGCTTGACAGGGCCGCGGAGTGCGTACGGAACGATAAGGCACTTTCCGCCATTGACCGTCTGAAAAAAATCTATTCCATACTGGAGGCTTACGGCTGCGAAAGATCCGTAACATTTGATCTGGGAATGATCACAAGCTACGCATATTATACGGGAATCATTCTGAGCGCCTATACTTTCGGAACAGGCGACGCTATTATCAAGGGTGGAAGATATGATGATCTTCTGGGACATTTCGGAAAAAAAGCGCCTGCCGTCGGATTCGCGGTGGAGATAGATTCTCTCCTCAATGCGCTTGACAGACAAAATGTTCAGCTGCCTATTGCCGATATAAAAACAATGATCCTTTATCCGTCTTACATGGAGCATATCGCGATCCGCATGGCAACGGATCAGCGCAGCAAAGGGCTCGATATTGCATGCGTGCGGTTTGAAGAAGATAAAGTGCTGGATCACTATCGGGCTTACGGCTCCAGAAATCAGTTCGGCGGCATTATCTATATGCGTTCTCCGGAAGAAGCTTATGCGATCAATCTGGGAAATAACGAAGTCGTAAAAACAGATATCAGCGCTTATTTACATGAATAAAATGAGGAAGATTATGAGATATTTAACATTTGCGTTAACCAAGGGAAGACTCGCTTATCAGACACTTGAGCTTCTGGAGAAGATCGGTATTTCCTGTGAAGAAATGAAGGATAAGAAAACCAGAAAACTCATCTTTGTAAACGAAGAACTGAAACTCCGCTTCTTTTTGGCAAAGGGTCCTGACGTTCCCACATATGTGGAATACGGAGCGGCCGACATCGGTATTGTGGGTAAGGATACTATTATGGAAGAAAACCGGAATATTTATGAGGTTCTGGATCTAGGATTCGGAAAATGCCGCATGTGTGTATGCGGGCCCGAATCAGCGAGAGAATATCTTTTGCACAACCAGCTGATCCGTGTTGCCACGAAATATCCTAAAATAGCAAAGGATTATTTTTATAACAAAAAAAACCAGACCGTCGAGCTTATCAAGCTGAACGGATCCATCGAGCTCGCTCCGATAGTCGGACTCTCCGAGGTCATAGTCGATATTGTTGAGACAGGATCCACCCTTCGTGAAAACGGGCTTGGGGTTCTGGAGGAAGTATGTCCCCTTTCGGCAAGAATGGTAGTCAATCCGGTAAGTATGAAGATGGATAATGAAAGAATCACATCTTTGATAAGACAGATGAAAGCAGCTCTTTAAAAAAACGTTATCGATAGAATGAGGATATGTATATGAGAATAGTTAAGCTTAATGAAGAAGCCAGAAAGAATATCCAGGAAAATATTCTTAAAAGAAGTCCAGTTCGTTATACAGAACAGGAATCGGCAGTAAAAGAGATTATCGACAGAGTAAAATACGAAGGCGATACAGCTGTTTTTGAATATACAAAACGTTTTGACGGCGCTGTGATTAATGCCGGAAACATCTTAGTTACAGAAGAGGAGATCGCATCTGCCTACAAAGCGGTCGACCCAAAGCTTCTGGATGTCATCAGAAAAGCACTTGTCAATATACGCTCCTTTCATGAAAAGCAGCTCCAGAACAGCTGGTTTACGACTACGGAACAGGGAACGATACTAGGTCAGAAGATCACTCCGCTGGAGAGAGTAGGCGTATATGTTCCGGGTGGAAAAGCTGTATATCCTTCTTCAGTATTAATGAATGTTGTTCCCGCGAAGACAGCAGGAGTCCGTGAGATCTGTATGGCGACTCCCTGCAGCCGGGATGGCGCAGTCAATCCTTCAGTACTTGTCGCCGCAAAGGAGGCAGGAGCGGACAAAATATTTAAAGCAGGCGGGGCACAGGCGATAGCGGCTTTTGCTTTTGGTACAGAATCTATTCCTAAGGTAGATAAGATCGTTGGTCCGGGAAACATTTTCGTAGCACTGGCAAAAAAAGCTGTATATGGAAATGTAAGTATCGATTCTGTAGCAGGACCCAGCGAGATCCTTGTTCTTGCAGACGAGACTGCCGATCCGCGTTATGTGGCAGCAGATCTTTTGTCCCAGGCGGAGCATGACGAGCTTGCCTCAGCGGTCCTGATCACCACAAGCCGGGACCTGGCCGAAAAAGTAAGCGATGAAGTAGACGGATTTCTCTCAAAACTTGATAGAAAAGAAATTATGGAAAAATCTCTTGATAATTTTGGATATATTTTGCTTGCAGACGATATGCAGGAGGCGATCGACGCCGCAAACGCAGTTGCATCGGAACATCTGGAGATCATGACAAAGGATCCTTTCCAGATCATGACAAAGATTCGTAACGCAGGCGCCATATTTATAGGCGAATACAGCAGCGAGCCTCTGGGAGACTATTTTGCCGGACCGAATCATATTCTCCCTACCAACGGAACCGCAAGATTTTTCTCACCTCTGTCGGTGGACGACTTTGTTAAAAAATCCAGTATAATACATTATTCCAGAGAAGCTCTGGAATCCATTCACAGAGATATAGAACAATTTGCAAAGTGCGAAGGACTTACGGCTCACGCAAATTCGATTGCTGTAAGATTCGAAGATAAATGAGGTGCCGGATATGGAAATTATGAAAAAGGTGTCGGTAAAATGTGAGCTTTCATGGGAAGATTTAAAGCTGAACAGTGATGGAATGGTTCCTGTCATAGTTCAGGAGGACTCCACGGATGAAGTCCTGATGCTTGCTTATATGAACAGGGAGGCGTTTGAAACCACGCTGAAGCTCGGAAAAATGACCTATTGGAGCAGAAGCCGGAATGAACTGTGGACAAAAGGGCTGACCAGCGGCCATGTACAATTTGTAAAATCTCTTTTTATAGACTGTGATAACGATACGATACTGGCAAAAGTAGAGCAGGTAGGCGCAGCCTGTCATACCGGCAATCATTCCTGCTTTTACAGAGAGATTACATTATGATTATAATGATAGGAATGGATCATACAAACGCGTCACTGGACCGTCGTTCCTGTTTTGCAATGACAAAAGAATCCATGCGGCGCTTTATCCCTTTTCTGAAAAAGGAATTAAACGCGGAAGGCGTTGTTCTGCTTTCCACCTGCAGCAGATTTGAAGTATGGGTCAGCGGAGATCATATTCATCCGGAAACAGTGATCGAAAAAGTATGTAATTATCCGGATCAGAGCGGAGCTTTCGCTTCTGAAGATTTTATGATCCGCAAAGAAGAGCGCGCGGTCAGACATCTTTTTAATGTGGCCTGCGGGTTAGAATCAGCTATATTTGCCGAAGATCAGATCCTGACTCAGGTAAACGACGCCCTGGCTTTTTCCAGGGCTGTTTACTGCTCCGGACATACTCTTGAAGTTCTGTTCCGAAGCGCAGTAACGTCAGC
>DFHP01000106.1:20013-35478 GCA_002371335.1 Eubacterium sp. UBA3720 | reverse complement strand
TGGTATGTCGTAAGAAATACCAGAGGCGTCACAGGATTTGTAGGTCCGGGATCCAAGCCGGTTCCGCTCAGTCCGGAGGAGATGAGACCTTATGGTCTTTCACCTGAGGAGAAGATCGAGATCGATTTCGTCGAAGGCGATGAGGTTGCGGTCATCGGCGGCGCATGGAAGGACGTGACCGGAATCGTCAAATCGATAGACCAGCGAAAACGGATCGTTACAGTTGAGGTTGAGCTCTTTGGCCGTGCAACACCGGTTGAAATTAGTTTTTCTGAGGTCAGAAAGGTCGGTTGATACTGACCGTGGGAGGGAAATCCCCGCAATTACCACATATTATTAGGAGGTGCCAAAATGGCAAAAAAAGTTACAGGTTATATTAAATTACAGATTCCTGCAGGTAAAGCTACGCCAGCTCCGCCTGTTGGACCGGCGCTTGGTCAGCATGGAGTAAATATCGTACAGTTCACCAAGGAATTTAATGCGAGAACTGCAGATAAAGGTGATCTGATCATTCCGGTAGTCATCACAGTTTATGCTGACAGAAGCTTTAGCTTCATCACAAAAACTCCTCCGGCAGCAGTCCTGCTGAAGAAGGCTTGTGGTTTGAAGAGCGCCTCTGGTGTACCGAATAAAACAAAAGTTGCTACAATCTCTAAAGATAAGGTTCGTGAGATCGCAGAGACAAAAATGCCTGATCTGAATGCTGCTTCTATTGAGGCTGCCATGAGCATGATCGCTGGTACAGCACGAAGCATGGGAATCGTTGTAGAGGACTAATCAGACGAACATTATCGGAAAGTGCGATAAAGATTCGCATAAGACGTGGGAGGGACCATCCCGCAATTACCACTAGGAGGTTATATTAGAAATGAAACATGGAAAGAAATATTACGAGACTGCAAAAGCAGTAGACCGTACAAAGCTTTATGATCCGGAAGAGGCAATTGCAACAGTAAAGAAGATTGCAACTGCTAAATTTGATGAGACAGTTGAAGTACATATCCGTACGAACTGTGACGGACGTCATGCTGATCAGCAGATCCGTGGTGCAGTAGTACTTCCTCACGGAACTGGTAAGACAGTAAAAGTTCTTGTATTCGCAAAGAACGCAAAAGCTGACGAGGCTCAGGCTGCAGGTGCTGACTACGTAGGCGCTGAGGAACTCATCCCGAAGATCCAGAAAGAAGGATGGCTGGATTTTGACGTAGTAGTAGCTACACCTGATATGATGGGCGTTGTCGGACGTCTCGGACGAATCCTCGGACCGAAGGGATTAATGCCAAACCCGAAGTCCGGAACAGTTACAATGGATGTTACGAAAGCTATCAATGATATCAAAGCAGGTAAAGTTGAGTACCGTCTTGATAAGAGCAATATCATTCACGTGCCGGTTGGAAAAGCCTCTTTCTCAGAGGAAAAATTAGCGGAAAACTTCCAGACGCTAATGGGAGCAATCATCAAGGCAAGACCAGCGGCTGTTAAGGGTCAGTTCCTCAGAAGCGTAACGATCGCTCCTACAATGGGCCCTGGCGTTCGCGTAAACCCGATGAAATTATCCTGAAAATAAAAAACAGACAGAAAAAGGATCCCGGATGTACCGGGGTCCTTTTTGAGTTATGTGCCGGACATCGGTTCCGGATCGCCGCATTGATAATGACGCCTTAAATTTGATAAAGGCAATGGCGTCCTTAAATTTGTAAAGGTCTTAACATGTATTGAGTAAAGATATTGACGTTTTTAATTTCGTATGATAATATACTCAAGTATCGCGCCGAAGACAGCAGGTGCCGAAAGGCATAAGTTAAGAACGCCTGCCGAGGATGAGATTCTGATATTATATTATTTGGAATTGCAGCCCGTATGTCTAAGGACAGACGGGATTTTTTTCGCGCTGTACACAAATTCTATAAGGAGGTACACCGATTCATGGCAAAGGTAGAGCAGAAAAGACCGGTTGTTGAAGAGATTGCGGGCGTTATCGATGGAGCCAGCGCAGCTGTCCTTGTAAATTACAGCGGACTTACAGTTGAGCAGGACACAGAACTTCGTAAGAAACTCAGAGAAGCTGGTGTTGTCTACAAAGTTTATAAGAACACGATGATGAACTTCGCGTTCCAGGGAACACCTTGCGAGGCTCTTTGCAAAGATCTGAAAGGAACAAACGCTCTTGCAGTTTCCAAAGATGATGCAACAGCACCGGCGCGTGTTCTTGGAGAATTCGCAAAGAAGAACAAAAAGCTCGAGCTTATATCCGGCGTGGTTGAAGGCGACTACTATGACGCAAAGGGTGTCGAGGCACTTTCCGATATCCCGTCAAGAGAGATCCTTCTTGGCAGACTGCTTGGAAGTATGCAGTCACCTGTCGCAAACTTCGCTCGTGTTATTAAACAGATCGCTGAGAAAGACGGCGAGGCAGCTGCTGAATAAGCAGAGATCTATAATTTGAAAATAAGAAATAATGGAGGAAAATAAAATGGCAAAATTGACAACAGCTGAGTTTATTGAAGCTATCAAAGAGTTATCCGTATTAGAGCTTAACGAGCTGGTAAAAGCTTGCGAGGAAGAGTTCGGCGTATCTGCAGCAGCAGGCGTTGTAGTTGCAGCAGCAGGCGGCGCAGCTGAGGAAGCTGAAGAGAAGACAGAGTTCGACGTAGAGCTGACAGACGTTGGACCAAGCAAGGTTAAAGTTATCAAAGTCGTTCGTGCAGCTACAGGTCTCGGCCTGAAAGATGCTAAAGACCTTGTAGACAGCGCTCCGAAGGTAATCAAAGAGGGCGTTTCCAAAGCTGAGGCTGAAGACCTCAAAACACAGCTTGAGGCTGAAGGTGCAAAAGTTACTCTTAAGTAATTTGAATTTAATATTCCTTACAGTGAAAGAGGACTGTCCCGTAAGGGCAGTCCTCTTTTAGCTTTTATGGGAAATTCGATTATTTACTATAAAACCAAACCGTCCGGGGGATGCACACGCCGCACAGAGGAAGGCAGCTGCGCTGCCGTGCGGCGGCGTGCAAAGTCCGGCTCGCGGACTTTGTTATTTACATGCGCACAACGGCTTTGATGCATTCGCCCCGGCTGGATGCTTCCAATGCTTCGTTTAATTCTTCAAATCTGTAAAATCTGATGAGTTTATCAATAGGGAATCGTCCCTGCTTGTAGTATTCGATCAATTTTGGAATGAAGAGCTTGGGTATTGAATCGCCCTCCACTACGCCGAGTAAAGATTTAAACTCACCCATAAGCTCATTCTGAATATCAAAAGTCACTTCTCCTGTAGCGCCAAGAATGACGCCCTTGCCGAGAAATCCCACACTTCCAAGCATCTTTTTTACAAAATCAGCATTGCCTGAGGTATCAATTGCATAATCACAGCCCCCGTTTGTCAGTTTGTGTATCGTACCCTGAATATCACTACATTCTTTTCTGTTGATAGTATGAGTGGCACCCAGTTCAAGCGCGAGTGAAAGACTTTTCGGATTACCGCCTACCGCGATGATCTTTTCGCACCCGGCAATCTTTGCAGCCATAATAGCGCTCATACCGACTGTTCCGCAGCCAAAGACAGCAATACTGGATCCGAAGACCGGATGGAGAACATTGAGTACGGCGCCTGCACCTGTCTGAATGCCGCATCCGATCGGCGCCACAAGACCGAGGTCAATGTCAGTGTCTTCTACTTTGACAGCGGCGGCTTCATTTACCACGATATGACTGGCAAACGAAGATTGTCCGAAAAAGGTAGATAGTTTTCTGCCGTCGGGAAGGGAAAGACGTGTTGTCCCATCTGGCTGAATACCGCCAAAATTGATCTTGTTCAGATTTACACAGGCAGCCGGATGCCCGGATCTGCAATTCTTACAGATGCCGCAGAAACCAAAGGAGACACAAACGTGATCTCCCTCTTTAAATTCAGTGACATCAGGGCCTGTTTTTTCTACAATACCCGCACCTTCGTGCCCAAGCACAGCAGGCAGCGGAACAGGAATGAACTGGTGTTGGACTGCCGCATCAGTGTGGCAGACACCGCTGGCAACCATCCGTACCAGTATTTCATGAGACTTCGGAGCATCAAGGTTTACTTCTTGGATTTTAAAGGGTTCACTTTTTGCATTAGTAACAGCAGCTCTGATTTTGATCATATCGTCTCCTTCCTGACCATGTATGGAAACTCTGGTCTTATTAAACTTCGAAATAGTTACAAATAAATTGTAGCATATATATGATGCTTTTTTCGGACAGATATTATAGCATCGACGACTGTAATCAGGAGATAAAACTGAACTTTTTATAATTAATTGTTTGCAGCTTATTTGATATTAGAATAAAAGAACTTTCCTTTTTTACGGAATAAGCAAATTAACCAAATTGCAGTCTGAAAATAAGTGAATATAACTATTTCTATTTGGAAAAATGACAATTATTTGTCAAAAATGTTAAAAAAGGACAAGATGCAGAGAAACAAGTCTGAAAATGCAATCGACAGAATATAAAGGCAAAAATATGATATTGTCATACATTAAAGCCGCATCAACAGGTTTAGTTGCAAAATAAGGACATCAAAAAAATAAAAGGAGGAACGATTATGGCAGACAGGCAAGAAATCATAAATCTTGAAAATCTGGCGTTTGAAATGCGCAAAAAGCTACTGGATCTCTGTGTACAGTATGAAGGATCAGTACATATAGGCGGAGATCTATCTATGACGGATCTCTTGATCGGACTATTTCATCACGGGATGAATATTGATCCTAATGATATACGTATGCCGGAACGGGATAGATTCATTTTAAGCAAAGGTCACGGCGCGGTGTGTATGTATATTGCAATGTGTTTAAGAGGGTTCTTTGATTATGATGAATTGGTAAAGACATATGGAAAGCTTGACAGCGCATTTGGAATGCATCCGTGTCGTGTAAGACTTCCGGCTCTTGAATGTTCTTCGGGATCACTTGGTCATGGACTCCCCATGGCAGTAGGTATGGCTTTTGCGGCAAAAGCAAAGAAACAGAAACACCGCGTTTTTTGTATGGTGGGTGATGGCGAATCTTGTGAAGGATCTATCTGGGAGGCCGCTATCTCAGCAAGGTCCCGGGAACTTGGAAATCTTATTGTTATTATCGATCGTAATAAACAGATGATGTGCAGTCACACGGAAGAGGTAACAGTTCTGGATCCATATGCAGATAAATGGCGGGCTTTCGGATTTAATGTTGAGGAGATAGATGGACATAACATGGAAGAAATAATAGATACGTTGGATAATCTTCCCGGTTCTGATTTTGATCGTCCTACTGCGATCGTGGCAAATACAATAAAAGGAAAAGGCGTAGATTTTATGGAGCGAAATATCGGATGGCATGCAGGAAGCCTGAATCAGACCGATTACGAAAAAGCGATTAATAGCATTAACAAAATATACGGAAGGGAGGCAAAATAATGGCTGGATCATTTAATTTTGGAGAATGGATTTCTGCAAGAAGCGTTATTGGATCTGCTCTTAATGAAATTGGGGCGGAAAACCAAAAGCTGTTTGTATGTACACCTGATGTAGCAATGAATCTGATTGAGTTTAAAGAGAATTATCCGGAACGATATATTGATGTGGGTATTGCAGAACAAAACTGTATCGGTGTTGCGGCGGGTATTGCGCTTGAGGGAAATATCCCGGTTGTAATGGGTATGCTTCCTTTTTTGTCCATGAGGGCCTGTGAGCAAGTTCGTACCGATGTATGTTATCAGAACTTACCGGTACGTATTATTGGTACAGGAGGAGGATTAACTTCCGGAGGCGGTTCTACGCACAATGCAATGGAGGATATTGCTATTCTTAAATCCATGGTCAATATGACGGTTCTCTCTATTGGAGATCCAAATATGATAAGAGATATTCTTAAACTCTCAATGGATTATAACGGTCCAATGTATATTCGTCTTGCTCAAGGAAAAAAGGATCGTCAAATCTATGAGCCGGGAACAATACAATTTAAAATTGGAGGAAGTGTTACAGTGCGTGAAGGTAAAGATATTTCTATTATTTGTCATGGAGAAATGGTAGGAAAAGCATTGGATGTTGCCAAAGCGCTGGAAAAAGAAGGGATTGATATTCGAGTTATCGATATGTATACGATAAAGCCCTTTGATCAGGAAACTGTCAAAAAGGCAATAAAGGAAACCAACGGAATTATCGTGTGGGAAGATCATTTAATGGAGGGCGGCCTGGCCAGTTCTTTGGCGGATTATTTTTTGGACACCAATTATTACCCAAAACAGTTCAAAAGGTTTGGTATTCCTCAGGTGTATGCAGGATTTGGTGCAGGCGATGAACAGCAGAAAAAGTATGGTTATTCCGAAAGCGAAATAATTGCTTGTGTGAAAAAAATGATGACTTGATAGTGATTGAATAAATGGGGAGGATCGTTTTATGAATAATGATAATGGAAGAGCGACTCCGGTTAATGAATTCGCCAAACTGAATGTACCGAGAAAAATTGGTTATGCCTGCGGCGATTTCGCATGTAATATGAGCTGGTCTTTAGTGGGATCGTACCTGGTATTCTTCTTGACCGATATTGCACTTATTCCGGGTGCGGTTGTTGGACTGGTCATATTTATTTCTAAATTCTGGGATGCGGTCAATGATCCGGTCATTGGTTCTTTGGCGGATCATACAAATACTCGATGGGGAAGATACAGACCATGGATCATATTTGCTTTTGGACCGATGTTGATTTTTAATGTTTTGACATTTACGACCGTACCTTCATGGTCTGCAACAGCTCGAACCTGGTGGGGACTGGGTATGTATTTTATACTTGTTCTTCTCTACACTATGGTTAATGTTACATATTCTGCAATGCCGGCATTAATGACACGTGATACTGAAACCAGAAGTTCACTTTCAAGTTACCGAATGACAGGCGCGTTTTTAGCAATGACGGTATTATCGTTTCTGACGTTACGCGTAGTTAATTATTTTGGCGGAGGTGCAAAAGGATATCAGTATGCAGCAATCTTCTTTTCTTTGCTTGCGGTACCCTTCTTTATAATTACGTGCGCATCCACAAAAGAAATTGTTCAGATTGATGACAACAAGGGAGTACAGGCCGGGTTTATCAAACAGTTCAGAACACTGGCAGGCAACTGGCCGGTCATTCAGATCGCGATAGCTTATCTGGCATGGGGGATTATTCAAGGAGGCATGACTTTCAGGCTATATTATTGTACTTATAATGCACATAATGAATTACTTTATGCTAATACGCAGACGTTATGGTCAATTATGGGAATGGCAGGCGCTTTTTCTGTCACTTATCTTGTCAGAAAAGTAAATAATAAGGGAACTCTGGGAGGTCTTGCATTTAGTATTATCGCAATTGCATCTATTATTTCCTATTTCCTGCCAATTGAATCCTCTGCAGCACAGGGGGTTTATTACATTATGCAGGCGATCGTAGGGCTCGGAACCGGTATGATGCTGGGAAATGTATTTGGCATGATGCCTGATACCGCAGAGTATACATATGATAAATATGGAATATATGCCGCAGGTTTTCTGTCAACGTTCATTAATTTTATGCTGAAGGTTGGACAGGCAATTTCCATCTCAGGAGCAGCGCTGATTCTGGACAAAGTGGGTTATGTGCCGGGGAGCGAACAAACCGACCGTGTCCTTTTTACAATGAATTTCGGTGCGCATATGTTTGTGGGCATTTGTTGTATAGTAGCAGCGATTGCATTGTTCAGTTACAAACTTGATAAGAAAACTTACAATGAAATTGTAGAAAGACTTAGAAAGAAGGGAATGGCTAATTGAGCTGTTTGCTATAGCAGGAGGGCTGATAATGAATACTATGAAACAATTATGGTGGACGCATGATAAAGAAATAGAGCTAAGGGATGTTGAAATTCCTTCAGCAGGACCAAATGAAGTGAAAATCAAAATGGCATATGCGGCAATCTGTGCAAGTGATGTTCATCAGGTAGAGCAAAATGTAATGGGAGCCCAGCCGCCTGCGCCGCTTGGGCATGAAGGTTCCGGGATTATAGTAGAGCTCGGTGAGCAGGCTTTAAAAGCAGGATATAAAAAAGGAGATAAAGTTACAATGTTTCCTGTATCACATTGCGGTATGTGTGAAAATTGTAAGAATGGTATGCCTCAATATTGCAAAAATGCTGTGCCCACAGGGTGTTTTGCAGAGTATGTTGTTACTGACTGTAAGACCATTTATAAACTGCCGGATAATGCGGACATGAAGAAATATTCAATCGTTGAGCCGACGAATTGTTGTCTGCGCGCATTGGATCTTTCTCCGATCAAGCATGGAGAAAATGTGGCTATTGCAGGCATTGGAGGCATAGGTTCAATTATGTTGAATCAGATTATTTTATCCGGAGCAACAAACATAACGGCTATAGATCCCGTTCCGGAAAAAAGAAAACTGGCATTAGAAATGGGGGCAAAATATGTGATAGACCCATTTAAGGAGGATGTCATTGCAAGAGCGATGGAAATAACGGGTGGTGAAGGTTTTGATCAGGTTTTTGAGATGTCTGGATCGCCAAAAGCGGCACAAACACCGATTAATATTTTGGCCCGATGCGGGACTGCTGTATATTTTGCGGTTTTCCCGCCGAGTTTTGAGATGCCGTTAAATTTACATAGTCTATACATGAAAGAAGGTCGAATTCAAACTGTCTTTACTACACAGACTATTATGCATCGTTCAATAAATATGATTGATCGAATGCAGACAGATAAAATAATAGGTCATATTATGCCGCTTTCAGAAGCGGTTAAGAGCTTTGAGGTATTTCATCAAAGTAAATATTGCAAAATCCTTCTGGATTGTAGTAAACCTTAATGTTTAATACATGACAGTTTCAGGTTTTACTATTTCAGACAACGATTTATCTCAATGTGAGAAGACCCTCGCTTCTTAAGTGGCGGGTTATGACAAGCTTGTCTCGCGAGCGAGACTTGAATACATAAGGTGTGTTTAAATGGAGGATAATATATGAAAACATTATGTGGTGTATTTGTGGGAGATATGAAGGACCCCAATCCGAAAACAAGAGGACGTGTAGCGCTTGTGGATATCCCAAAACCAAAAATGGGCCCGCAGGATGTCAGGATCAAGGTGGCATATTGCGCGATTTGTGGATCAGATCCACATTGTGTTGCAGGGTGTTTTGGAGAGCCTGCAGGCTCTACAGATCCAATTCCTCTGGGACATGAGGTCTCGGGTGTGATTGTGGAATTAGGATCTGAAGCAACGCACAAAGGACTGAAAGTCGGTGATCGTGTAGCAGGGAATTTTCTACGCTTTTGCGGAGGCTGTTATTATTGTCAAAATGGTCAGCAACAGTATTGTATTAATGCGCAGGAGTATAATCGGCCAGGATTTTCTCCGGAAATTGTATGGCATGAAGATCAGGTCTATAAACTTCCTGATGATATAAACTTAAAAAAAGGCTGCCTGCTTGAACCGATGTCTATCGTCGTTAGAATGCTGGACAAAGCAAATATGAAGGTCGGACAGCGCGTGTTGGTAAGCGGAGGCGGTCCGATAGGTCAGATGGCTTGTCAGGCCTTTAAAATGTTTGGTGCTACGAAGCTTACTATGAGCGAGCCAATTGAGGATCGGAGAAAGCTGGCACTTTCTTTGGGGGCGGATTATGTAATAGATCCTGTAAATGAAAATTTTAACGAGAAGTGTATGGAGATTACTGACGGACTTGGTTATGATGTGGTTCTCGATTGTTCCGGTTCGATACATTGTGTTGAAGATTTGCCGGAAGTGACGGCAAATGCAGGAACGCTTATCTATGGTGCCCAGTATCCGAATGATTATTATATGCCATTTAATATATCTAAACTGTGTTATTTTAAAGAACTGACTATTACCGGAGTTTTTGTAGCACCTTATGCATATCCCCGGGCTCTTCAAATGCTATCCAGAATGGAACTAAATGCATTGACAGATCATGTATTTGAACTGGATGATGCAGTTGAAGCCTTTGCGGAACAGCTGACAGGGAAATATCCAAAAATTTTGATAAGGTGTAATCCGGATATAGACTAACTCAAAAAAGTAAAAATTTTAACTCTTATGCTGGACCGCCGGAAACAAGGTGGTTCAGCATTTCTTTAAGATTTAAACCTGAAAAGGTTATCTTTTTATATGATGATCGAAATTCAAAAGGAGGGTTTTCTGCTATGGGGAAATATTTTGAACAAAAAGTCAAAGAGCTGAAGGAACAGAAAAAACCAGAGGAAAAGATCAAATACATTCCCGAATTTAATGCAGTGCGAAAGATGTTTTTTTTCGTGGTGATCGCAGTACTCTCTTTTTTAACCGGACGAGCATTGCCGGGAAATATAGTGATAATGGTTATCACAAATATTATTTCCATGTGGATGATGGTTTACCTGGCTCAGACTCTGATTGACACTCAGGAGTCATGTATTATTATTACAGACAAACGTATTTATGGAAGAGCGGGAAAAGAAATTAATTTGTCATATTATGATATCGTAGAAATTATTAATACTCAAAAAGGAATTTTTATCAGGGCGAACGATCAGCAAAGAAGTGTAATGATTCGGAATTTAAGCAAGAAGAATGAAGTATTCCGGATGATTGGAATACAGCTGCAACGTCGTGAAAACTAAAGATAAAAAGTCATAGGACAACTGGCTGCGGGACAATGGAATTTATTGATATTTACATTGGGATAAAACACCAGGGAAACCTGCCGGATTCTGGTAATAATGGACAATTATAAAAGGTAAGGTAAGATAAGTAATGAATTACAAAAAAAATGAAAGTGTCTCTTATAATCCCCATATTATTCAACTGGTATTTGGAAACAACACTGTAGCAGTTAATTATTCCGAAATAACAGACGAAAGCTGCCTTGAGTTTTCGCATGTTCATTCAGATTTTGAAATATATTATTGTCTGGAGGGAACAATGCATCTGATGGCGGGTGATGATTGCATAAAAATGAAGAGAAACATGTTTACGATTATCGGTCCTGGAAAATTCCATCATACTTTATATGAGCCAAAACTGCAGAAACGTTACTTTATTATGGTTTTTGAATCACCTGTTAAATGCACACAGATTCTTAAGGGAGATTACATGGAACATGTAAATCAATATTTGAACGAGGCAATTTGTCATATAGAAAAAGAAAGGATTCTGACACTTTCGGATCGATTTGAATGTCATAGGATAATAGAAAGATTAGAGCGAGAAATGAATATGGACCTACCTGGAAGAAATGAGATGATCCGTTCTATTTACACAGAATACCTGATCCATATATTCAGAAACCTTGATATTTATTCGGGGAGGCATGGAGAGGGAAAGAATGTTGAGCAGGGAAACGTCAATCTCGCATTAGAACTGACACGTTATATGCATAATAATTATAGTAAAAATATTAGTGTCCGAGATGCTGCTGAAAACTTTCATATTTCCGAACGCCATGTGGGAAGAGTATTTGACAAATATTTTGGAAAATCTTTTAAACATACTTTGAATGTTTTCCGCATTAATTATGCCAAGAACTATTTGCTGGACACATCATATTCAATTGAGAAAATAGCAGGGCTGGTAGGAATATCATCGATTCGTACATTTAATCAGCTTTTTCGTGAAATGGAAAACATGTCTCCTACGGAATATAGAGAAATCCATAAAGGTGATACCAGTCATTATGGAGTGCCAAAAGAGTAACTATTCCGCAAATATAGGCATGATCATTCAGATTACGCTATGAGGATGAAATCTATAAAGGGCAGATTCGGGGGATAATCATGTTGTGATAAAAGAATAAGATCGTTATTTGAATAAATGTGAGGTTCCGATTTAAATAAACACAAACCGCTTGACAAAAATCTTCAGATAGGTTACTCTTAAAAATGCACTATTATGGCAAGGTATGCTATTTGTGTTAGATTTATTTAAAAAAAAATAATCTCAATAGCAATCTTTATTTCATAATAAATATTATACACACAAGGGGTGAAACGTCAATGGAGAAAAACAGGATACGTCCGGTCGACAGCGGTAGAAACATACGGATGACCTACCAGAGACAAAAAGAAGTTTTGGAAATGCCAAATCTGATTGAAGTTCAGAAGAATTCCTACAACTGGTTTCTTAACGAAGGCCTCAGGGAAGCTTTTGATGATATATCTCCAATCGAAGATTATAGCGGAAAACTCAGTCTCAATTTCGTGGATTTCAAGCTGTATGACGATGAAGTGAAATATTCCATCGAAGAGTGTAAGCAGCGTGACGCGACCTACGCAGCGCCTATGAAGGTGAAAGTCAGGCTGTATAATCGCGAAAAAGACGAAATAAACGAAAACGAAATCTTCATGGGCGAGTTACCTTTAATGACAGAAACAGGTACGTTCGTGATCAATGGCGCAGAGCGTGTCATTGTCAGCCAGCTGGTACGTTCACCCGGTATCTATTACGGAATTGCCCATGATAAGATCGGAAAAGAACTGTATTCCTGTACAGTTATCCCGAACAGAGGAGCATGGCTCGAGTATGAAACTGATTCTAATGACGTTTTTTATGTGCGCGTCGACAGGACCAGAAAAGTACCGATCACACAGCTGATCAGGGCACTGGGCATCGGTTCCAACGCTGAGATCGTTGAATATTTCGGCGAGGAGCCTAAGATCCTTGCAAGTTTTACGAAGGATGCTTCCACGAATTATCAGGAAGGTCTTCTGGAGCTTTATAAAAAGATCAGACCGGGCGAGCCTCTTGCTGTAGAAAGCGCTGAAAGCCTTATCAACGCAATGTTCTTTGATCCGAGAAGATACGACCTGGCAAAAGTAGGCCGTTATAAGTTCAATAAGAAACTTGCGTTGAAAAACAGAATCGCCGGACATGTTCTTTCTCAGGACGTAATTGATACAAACACAGGAGAGATCCTTGCCGAGGCAGGCACAAAAGTAACGCGTGAAATGGCTGACGAGATCCAGTATGCAGGCGTTCCGTACGTGTGGATCCAGACTGAGACAAGGGAAGTTAAAGTCCTTTCAAACCTGATGGTAGACATCAGCGCGGCACTGCCTGATCTGGGATGTGATCCTGAGGAACTCGGTATTACGGAAGAAGTGTATTATCCGGTTCTGGAAGAGATCATGGAAACATATGCGGACGATCATGAAGGAATGCTCCGCGCGATCAAAGCAAGAGCAGGTGAATTGATTCCGAAGCATATCACAAAAGAGGATATTTTTGCCTCTATCAACTATAACATGCATCTGGAGTATCAGATCGGCAACAGCGATGATATCGATCATCTGGGAAACCGCAGGATCCGCTGTGTCGGCGAGCTTCTCCAGAATCAGTACAGGATCGGTCTTTCAAGACTGGAGAGAGTAGTACGTGAGAGAATGGCTACACAGGATATTGACACCATTTCTCCACAGTCTCTGATAAATATCAAACCTGTAACAGCAGCTGTAAAAGAGTTCTTTGGTTCTTCACAGCTGTCTCAGTTCATGGATCAGAATAACCCGCTCGGAGAGCTTACGCATAAAAGACGTCTTTCCGCGCTGGGACCGGGAGGCCTTTCCAGAGACCGTGCCGGATTTGAGGTTCGAGATGTACATTATTCTCATTATGGAAGAATGTGTCCTATCGAGACCCCTGAGGGACCGAATATCGGTCTTATCAACTCACTTGCATCTTACGCAAGGATCAATAAATATGGCTTTATTGAGGCGCCATACAGAAAACTTGACAAAACAGATCCGCAAAATCCGCGTGTCACAGATGAAGTAGTATATATGACTGCGGATGAAGAGGATAATTATCATATCGCACAGGCTAACGAACCGCTGGATGAGGAAAGACATTTTGTTCACAGAAATGTTTCAGGCCGTTATAAAGAAGAGACGCAGGCGTACGAGCGCCATATGATCGATTATATGGACGTCTCTCCTAAGATGGTATTCTCTGTGGCTACAGCGCTCATTCCTTTCCTGCAGAATGACGATGCCAACCGTGCCCTGATGGGTTCGAACATGCAGCGCCAGGCAGTTCCGCTTCTCTTCACGGAGGCTCCTGCTGTGGGTACTGGTATTGAGTCAAAGGCAGCGGTCGATTCAGGTATCTGCGTTGTGGCAAGAAAAGCCGGCACGATCACATATGCCGGATCTGATGAGATACGCATGAATAATGATGACGGAACGAAGGATGTATACCATCTGACGAAATTCATGCGAAGCAACCAGAGCAACTGTTATAACCAGCGTCCTATTGTAAATAAGGATATGCATGTAGAAGCCGGCGAAGTTATCGCGGACGGTCCGTCCACCTCGGGTGGAGAACTTGCGCTCGGAAAGAATCCGCTCATTGGATTTATCGAGTGGGAAGGCTACAATTACGAGGATGCCGTTCTGATCAGTGAGAGACTGGTTCAGGATGATGTTTATACATCTATTCATATCGAAGAGTATCAGGCGGAAGCCCGTGATACAAAGCTCGGACCGGAGGAGATCACAAAGGATGTTCCCGGCGTGGGCGAAGATGCACTTAAAGATCTGGATGAGCGTGGAATCATCCGCATAGGCGCCGAGGTCCGTGCCGGAGATATTCTGGTAGGCAAGGTGACGCCGAAGGGCGAGACGGAACTGACAGCCGAGGAAAGGCTTCTTCGTGCGATCTTTGGTGAGAAGGCGAGAGAAGTGCGCGATACATCCCTGAAGGTTCCGCACGGTGAATATGGTATCGTCGTTGAGGCCAGAGTATTCACAAGAGAGAACGGGGACGAGCTGAATCCGGGCGTAAACGAAGCTGTTCGTATTTATATCGCTCAGAAGAGAAAGATCTCCGTGGGTGATAAGATGGCCGGACGTCATGGTAACAAGGGTGTCGTTTCACGAGTACTTCCCGTCGAGGATATGCCGTTCCTGCCGAACGGACGTCCTCTGGACATTGTACTGAATCCTCTGGGCGTGCCTTCACGTATGAATATCGGACAGGTACTTGAGATCCACCTGAGTCTTGCGGCCATGGCTCTTGGCTTCAATGTGGCTACGCCTGTATTCGACGGCGCGAACGAGGTCGATATCCAGGACACCCTGGAACTGGCGAACGACTATGTAAACTTTACATGGGAAGAGTTTACAGAGAAATATAAAGATATCCTTTTGCCGGAGGTTTATGACTATCTTGACAAAAACAGGGCTCACAGAGAGCTGTGGCGCGGAGTGCCGATCTCCAGAACCGGTAAAGTACAGCTTCGCGATGGACGTACGGGAAAACCGTTTGACAGTCCGACAACGATCGGCCACATGCATTATCTGAAGCTGCATCATCTGGTAGATGATAAGATCCACGCAAGGTCCACAGGTCCTTACTCCCTTGTCACACAGCAGCCGCTGGGCGGTAAGGCACAGTTCGGAGGACAGCGTTTCGGAGAGATGGA
>DFHP01000106.1:8608-19946 GCA_002371335.1 Eubacterium sp. UBA3720 | reverse complement strand
ATGGGCGCTGGAGGCATACGGCGCGGCATACACGCTTCAGGAGATCCTGACAGTTAAATCTGATGATGTAGTGGGACGAGTTAAAACCTATGAGGCAATCATCAAGGGCGAGAACATTCCGGAGCCGGGAATTCCGGAGTCCTTCAAGGTACTTCTTAAGGAGCTTCAGTCACTGGCACTGGATGTAAGAGTGCTGGATGAGGATGGCAATGAAGTCAAATTGCTGGAATCCCAGGATTATGGCAATACGAATCTTCGTTCCATTATCGAGGGAGACCGCTATTCCGGCAAAGAGAATGAGGAGAAATCTCTCGGAAAATATGGATTCAGCCGTCAGGAGTTCCGCGGAGAGCAGCTGCAGCCGGTTGAAGAGGAAGAGACTGAGGAAGAGGAAAACGAAGAAGATTTCCTCGATGATATTTCCGACGACGAAGTGTTTGATGATCAGGATTGATCCGGATTGAAACAAGATCAGTCATCTGATGTTGTTAATGGATGAAGTTAATAGATACCGTTTTCCCGCTTTTTCGCGGATGCACGGCGTACCATAAGCGGGAAGTGCGGTATCCGTAGAATTATATTCGCCTTATGAAAGGGGTTATCAAATGCCAGAAACCGTAAATAAAAATGGAACAAATCAAGCATTTACATTTGATGCGATCAAGATTGGTCTTGCGTCTCCGGATAAGATCCGCGAGTGGTCCTACGGAGAAGTAAAGAAGCCCGAAACGATCAATTACAGGACACTGAAATCTGAAAAAGACGGTCTGTTCTGTGAGCGTATTTTCGGACCGACCAAGGACTGGGAGTGTCATTGCGGTAAATATAAAAAGATCCGCTATAAAGGTGTTGTCTGTGACCGATGCGGCGTTGAAGTCACAAAATCTTCCGTTAGACGTGAAAGAATGGGACATATCGAACTTGCAGCACCGGTTTCACATATCTGGTACTTCAAAGGTATCCCGTCCAGAATGGGACTTCTGCTGGATATTTCTCCCAGATTGCTGGAGAAGGTCCTTTATTTTGCCAGCTATATCGTCCTGGATCCGGGCGAGACGCATCTGCTTTATAAGCAGGTTCTCTCCGAGCCCGAGTATCAGCAGGAGCGGGAGAATTATGGCAATACATTCCGTGTAGGAATGGGTGCCGAGGCTATCAAAGAGCTTCTTCAGAGAGTTGATCTGGAGAAGGAATATGAAGAGCTGAGGGCAGGTCTTGAGGATGCGACTGGGCAGAAGAGAGCCCGCATCATCAAACGTCTCGAGGCGATCGAGGCTTTCCGTGAGTCTGACAATAAGCCTGAGTGGATGATTCTTGACTGTATACCTGTTATTCCGCCGGATCTTCGTCCTATGGTACAGCTCGACGGAGGACGTTTCGCCACGTCTGATCTGAATGACCTGTACAGAAGGATCATTAACAGAAACAATCGTCTGAAAAGACTTCTTGATCTGGGAGCCCCGGATATCATCGTCCGTAATGAGAAGAGAATGCTTCAGGAAGCTGTCGACGCACTGATCGACAACGGCCGCCGCGGACGTCCGGTAACAGGCCCCGGAAACAGGGCGCTGAAGTCTCTTTCCGATATGCTTAAAGGTAAAGGCGGACGTTTCCGTCAGAACCTGCTGGGAAAACGAGTTGATTATTCCGGACGTTCTGTAATTGTAGTCGGACCGGAACTGAAGATATATCAGTGCGGACTGCCTAAGGAGATGGCTATTGAGCTGTTCAAGCCGTTCGTAATGAAAGAGCTTGTGGCTAACGATATGGCGCATAATATCAAGAGTGCCAAAAAGATGGTCGAAAGACTGCAGCCTGAGGTATGGGATGTGCTGGAAGATGTGATCAAAGAACATCCTGTAATGCTGAACAGAGCGCCTACGCTGCACCGACTCGGAATTCAGGCGTTTGAGCCTGTCCTGGTAGAAGGAAAAGCGATCAAGCTCCACCCGCTGGCATGTACAGCCTTCAACGCCGACTTTGACGGAGACCAGATGGCAGTTCATCTTCCACTGACAGTGGAAGCGCAGGCTGAGTGCCGTTTTATGCTTCTTTCTTCCAATAACCTTCTGAAACCTTCCGATGGAGGTCCGGTTACCGTTCCTACACAGGATATGGTTCTTGGTATTTACTATATTACCCAGAAGAGACCGGGAGAGAAGGGTGAAGGAAACTATTATAAAGACCTGAACGAGGCTATTCTCGCATACGAGAATGATTATATTACACTGCATACAGAGATCAAGGTGCGCCGCTACGGCAAAGACGCAGAGGGCAAAGATATTTCTCAGGTGGTAACATCTACCATAGGACGTCTTCTCTTCAACGAGATCCTTCCGCAGGATCTTGGCTTTGTAGATCGTACGATTCCCGGAAACGAGCTTCTTCCCGAGGTCGATTTCATGGTTTCCAAGAAATACCTGAAGAAGATCATCCAGAGTCTGATAGATATTCACGGCGCTACTAAGACTGCAGAGGTTCTTGATTATATCAAAGCGATCGGATATAAATATTCAACGCTTTCCGGAATTACCGTTTCCATTTCCGACATGACGGTACCTGCCAGCAAAAAGGATATGCTTGCAGAGGCAGAGGCGACAGTCGACAGGATCACCAGAAACTACAAGCGGGGTCTGATCACTGACGAAGAGCGTTATAAAGAGGTAGTTGAGACTTGGAAAGAGACCGATGATGCTCTGACGAAGGAACTTCTCGGAGGTCTTGACGCCTACAACAATATTTTCATGATGGCTGATTCGGGAGCCCGTGGATCTGATAAACAGATCAAACAGCTGGCCGGCATGCGAGGCCTTATGGCTGATACGACCGGTCATACGATCGAGCTTCCTATCAAGTCGAACTTCAGGGAAGGTCTTGACGTACTGGAGTACTTCATGTCCGCGCATGGTGCCCGTAAAGGTCTTTCTGATACGGCGCTCCGTACGGCCGATTCAGGATATCTGACACGTCGAATGGTTGACGTATCCCAGGGCCTGATCATTCATGAGGCCGACTGCGCAGCTAACAGAAAAGAAATCCCGGGTATGTATGTATCCGAGTTTGTCGATGGAAAAGAAGAAATCGAGACATTACAGGAGCGTATTACCGGTCGTGTTTCGGTAAATGAGATCTGTGACGCGGAAGGAAATGTGATCGTTAAAGCAAATCAGATGATCACTCCAAGACGTGCCGAGAAGATCGTTACGAAGGGAGTAGCTGAAGACGGAGGACAGATCACAAAGGTTAAGATCCGTACTATCCTTACCTGCCGCTCTCATATGGGTATCTGCTCCAAGTGTTACGGAGCAAACATGGCTAACGGCGAAGTAGTTCAGGTAGGCGAGTCCGTAGGTATCATTGCAGCTCAGTCTATCGGTGAGCCGGGTACTCAGCTTACAATGCGTACATTCCATACCGGCGGCGTTGCCGGCGGCGATATCACACAGGGTCTTCCCCGTGTAGAGGAGCTTTTTGAGGCACGTAAACCTAAAGGTCTTGCGATCATCACTGAGATCAAAGGCGTTGCAACGATCAAGGATACGAAGAAAAAACGTGAAATCATTGTAACGGATGATGAGGAAGGCGTATCAAAGACATATCTGATCCCATATGGCTCACGTATCAAGATTCAGGATGGAGTTACGCTTGCTGCCGGTGATGAACTGACAGAAGGAAGCGTGAACCCGCATGATATCCTGAGGATCAAAGGCGTAAACGACGTTCAGAACTACATCCTTCGGGAAGTTCAGCGAGTATATCGTCTGCAGGGTGTAGAGATTGCCGATAAGCATGTAGAGGTGATCGTCCGTCAGATGCTGAAGAAGGTTCGTGTAGAGGAAGCCGGCGCTACAGACATGCTCCCGGGATCCATGGTGGACTTCCTTGACTTTGAGGACAAGAATGCCGAGGCAGAGGAGCAGGGACTTGAGCCTGCAACAGGAAAGAGAGTGCTTCTGGGTATCACCAAGGCCTCACTTGCAACTGATTCCTTCCTTTCGGCGGCTTCTTTCCAGGAGACTACCCGGGTTCTTACAGATGCTGCTATCAAGGGTAAAGTCGATAAGCTGGTAGGTCTGAAAGAAAACGTTATCATCGGTAAGCTGATCCCGGTAGGAACAGGTATCCGACAGTATCGTAATCTGAAACTGGATACAGATGTGACTGCATCACCTGTTATTGAAGAGGATATGGATGAAGAAGTTGCTGTAATCGGAAATACAGAGGATGAAGTACTCACCGAAGAAAACGTGGATGAAGAGATCCTTGATGAGATCGAAGAAGAAGAGGAGCTGATCGAGGAGCTTGAGGAGACTGAATAAGATTCAGGATCATATAACTTATGAAAACTTTCCGCTTCATGCTGAAGGGGCTGTCGGGATCATGAAAAATAACATCGGAAAGTTTTGTCTTGCGGCCGGCACTTTGAATTTTCAAGTGTCAACGCCGAAAATTCATTAGTACCGCTGACTGCAAGACAGAAGCGGGAGCGCTCTGACGATGTATTTTTCGTGATCACAAATGTTCAGAGATGACATGTGGGAAGTTTTCGTAACTTAATAATAAAGCTGGCGTATATTGACCGGTGATCGTAAACACTGCCATATATGATATGTATCCACATTGCAGGAACACTCATATATGGCAGTGTTTTGTTTGTATCATAGGAAACTACGGATTTCTTCTTGTGAAAAGTTTGCTCTGCGAAATTGTTACAATTTTGTGGTCGATTGTATTAAATGTGTAATAATTCACTATTGAATAATGATTCAATTCTAGTTATGATATAAGAATAATGAAGATACTATGCTGTTCTGCAGGGATTCGGCTTGGAGGATGTCAGCTGAAGCTGACCCGAATCACGCGCCAAGTCTCGCGAACGAGACTTGAAAGATTTGGAGCGGTATTTATCTGATCACAGTAAACACTTTTCCGGAACTGCCGGAAGAGGAATTATGTATTATTTATGAAAGAGACCGGATATATCCCATGAGCACAGATGAAAGACAGATCATGGAACATGAATTAAAAAAAGAAACGCGGAAAAAGCGAAAACGCCGTCCGTCAGAGGATGCTTCTCCGGTAAGAAGAACATCGGGAAGCAGGACGTCAGAAAGCAGGAGAACGGGAAGCAGGATGCCGGAAAGAAAGACGTCCGAAGGAACCGGGCCGGCTGTTTCGAAGACCGGGAGAAATATGGCCAGACGCCGTCGCCCGTCAGATGATGCGGAAATACGCTTATCCGGTGAAGGTACTGTAAAGCTCGGTCGATCAGAAGAAGGCTCAAAGACAGCAGCTTCCGGAAATGGTACGGTAAAGCGCCGCCGTCGTCCGTCGGCGGAAACTTCATCCGAAAGAAAAACGTCGGGAAGAACTGTAGAAAGCGTGAAACGCCGCAGACCGTCAGATGATACGGATGTACGCGTATCCGGTGAAGGTAGGGCAAAGCGCCGAAGAACAGAAGAAGGCTCAGTGGCGGCAGCTTCTGAGAATGGTAAGACAAAGCGCCGCCGATCTGCAGATGCTGCCGAAAGAGGTACCTCCGCCGACCGGAACGAAAGAAAGCGCCGTACCCGGTATGAAGAAAACGATACGGATGTCCTGGATACCTCCAAAGAAAAAAAGGATGCAGCCAGAGCTGAAAGAAAAGCTGCAAAGGCGGAGGAAAAGGCAGCCAGAGCCGAGCGAAAAAGGCAGGAAAAAGAAAGATTTGCCCGGGAACTCGATCCCGTAAAAGAAGCAGCACGCCGCAGAAATGTAATAAAGAAATACGCAAAGACCGCTGCAGGTACATTTGTGGTCATAGTTGCAGTTCTTATCGCATGGCTTATCATGAAGCCTATTAAAACACGGGCAGCATGGAATGAAATAGAAAATTCATCCTCTGTCGCGGAAACGGAGGTCTCGATCGTAAATCCCGAGCGGGAGGATGGATCAGGTCAGGCAGGATGCGTTCAGGTCACAGGATCGAAGAATATTTCCTATGATGCTCCCGGATGGCAGCATGATGAGAACGGATGGTGGTATGCCTGTGACGAAAGCACCTGCTATGTAAACGGATGGCAGACGCTGGATGATCAGCAATACCATTTTAATGCGGATGGCTATCTGGATACCGGATGGGTAGCACTGGGCGGACAGGGATACTATTTTGACGAAGATGGAGTCTACGATCCGAATAAAGATGCTTCCAAACTGGTAGCGCTGACATTTGACGACGGTCCGGGAGAGTATACTAACAGACTGCTTGATATTCTGGAAGAGAATAATGCAGTAGCCACGTTCTTCATGCTTGGCGAATGCGTTGATGTTTACGGGGAAGATGTTATTCCGAGGATGATCGAAATGGGCTGCGGAATCGGCAATCATTCATATGATCATTCGGATATGAGTACGCTGTCTACCAGCGATTGTTTAAAACAGTTTCAGGAGACAGATGCGTTGATCGGTCAGTACAATAACGGTCAGGGAGCCAGCTATATCCGCTTCCCATATGGAAGCTATACGGAAGAGGAGCTGGCCGCGATTGATAAACCGAGCATTTACTGGGATCATGATACTCTCGACTGGAAGATCACTCACGCCACCACACTTGCGGGAAATGTAGAGGAAGAAATGGAAGGCGGAAATATCGTCCTGATGCATGATATACATGAATGGTCTGTAGAGGCAGTAGGAATTTATCTGCCTAAGCTGGTACAGGAAGGATATGAGTTCGTTACCCTTGATGAGCTTGCTGCGGCGAAAGGATATTCCCTGGAGCCAAATACCACATACTTCGGATTCACTGATTACCTTATACAGAATGGAAGCGTGGATGACAGCAACAGGTAAAAGCGTTAGAAATGGCAAGACTTTTACCACAGCTTTGGTTGTGGTAAAGGTCTTTTTTTTATGCCCTCGTCATGCAATAAGTGAGATTTGGAGGCACGAATGAATATTTTTTCCATATTTACATTACTCGGTGGACTGGCGTTTTTTATCTACGGCATGAATCAAATGTCCCATAGCCTGGAGATCATTGCCGGTGAAAGAATGGAAGCTATTATAAATAAGCTTACAAGCAATCGTTTTCTGGGATTACTTCTGGGGTGTGTAATCACAATAGCAATTCAAAGTTCATCCGCTGTAACGGTTATGCTGGTCGGTCTTGTCAACTCAGGGCTCATGGATCTTTCTAACACGGTCGGAGTTATCATGGGTTCCAATATTGGAACAACAGTCACAGCTTGGATTATGAGCTTGATCGGCATTTCAAGTGAAAACATCTTCGTACGGATGTTGAAGCCGGAATCGTTTGCTCCTCTGTTTGCATTTATCGGTATTGCCATGATCATGCTTGCCAGGCATCCTAAAAGAAAAGAAATTGGTAATGCTTTTGTTGGATTTGCGGTTTTGATGTTTGGCATGATGTTGATGAGTAGTTCGGTGGCGCCGCTTGCCGACAGTCCTGCGTTTACAAAACTATTGACCGCATTTAAAAATCCATTGTTAGGTGTACTTGCAGGATTGATCGTTACGGCTATTATACAGAGCTCTGCTGCAAGTATAGGTATGCTTCAGGCTTTGTCAATGACAGGAGGAATTACATTTGGTATTGCGATACCGATCATTATGGGACAGAACATCGGAACCTGTGCAACAGCATTACTTTCCAGTATCGGTGTTAACAGAAACGCAAAAAGAGTAGCCGCTATTCATTTGTCATTCAATCTGATCGGTACCGTGGTTTTTATGATTATCTACAGTGCGCTTCATTCTTTTCTGGATGACGCATTTCTCAATTTAAGAGTAACTCCTGTAGAAATTGCCATGTGTCATAGCATTTTCAATATATCAACTACGATCCTGCTTCTGCCATTTTCTAAAATGCTTGTCAGGATTGCCGAAGGGGTCATAAAGGAAGATGTTGTTCCTCAAATCGCATTCCTTGATGAAAGACTTTTTCACACTCCCTCTATTGCCGTGGGAAAATGCGATGCTTTTGCAAATGAGATGGCAGAATCAGTACAGTTCGCTGTTCATCTGGCTATTGAAAACTACTTTGACTATGAAGAAAACAATGGGCGCGCAGTTAGTGAACTCGAAAGCAGAATCGATACATACGAAGATCGATTGGGAACTTATCTGATAAAGCTCTCTGGAAGCAATAATACACAAAGAGATAAGCGGCGGATTGCTAAGATGCTGCATTCCATAGGAGATTGGGAGCGCATCAGCGACTATGCCCGGGACTTAACAAAAAGTTCTATGGAGATCAAAGAGAAAAAGCTGGAAATTTCCGAACAGGCAAAAGAGGAACTAAAAACACTTTCGAAAGCAGTTGAGGAGATCGTATCAATAACCACTGATGCCTTTGCCCATTCTGATGTAGAACTTGCCACAAGAGTTGAGCCGTTGGAGCAAGTGATTGATCTGTTAGTAGGAAAATGCAGGGAGAACCATATACATAGACTCCAGGACGGCGAATGTACACTTCAACGAGGATTTGTTCTTGCTGATACACTAAACAGTTATGAAAGAATATCCGATCATTGCTCGAATATCGCAATCGCCATACTGGAGGAAGGCAAAGAGAAATTCAGTCCTCATGAATATATGCAGCAGGTAAAATCCGGTGACGATCCTGGTTTTCAGAAACTGTTCCAGGAATATCAGGCGTGTTATTTATCCTCAGTGTGAGAAGATTCCCCGCTTCTTAAGCAAAGCGCAAAGTCCGGTTCGTTCCCCTCAAGATTGAGAGGAGCGAACCGGACTTTGTTTTCCTGATTATAGGAGATTTCGTTGATTTCTTAATGAATCATGCCTTTTTTGTCAGCTGTTCACGTTTACGGAGACGTGAATCCAGCTGTCTCTTTCTGATGCGGAGACTTTCCGGCGTGATCTCGAGAAGCTCATCCTGATCAATGAACTCCAGAGCTTCATCAAGGGAAAGGATCTTCGGAGGCGTCAGTGTCAGAGCCTCGTCTGCGGAGGAAGAACGGGTGTTTGTAAGGTGCTTTGTCTTGCAGACATTAAGCTCGATGTCTTCCACCTTTGCACACTGTCCGATGACCATACCTGCATAGACCCGGACGCCTGGTCCGATGAACAGCTGTCCTCTCTGCTGTGCCTGAAAGAGTCCGTACGCTACGGAAACTCCTGTCTCGAAAGCGATCAGTGATCCCTGCTTACGATAGGATATATCTCCCTTATAAGGACCGTAGCCATCGAAAATGGTGTTCATGATTCCCGTGCCTTTAGTCATGGTAAGGAAGTCTCCCCGGAAGCCGATCAGACCCCTTGACGGAACGGAGAACTCAAGCCGGCTCGTACCATCGGAGCCCATACTCATTCCCTGAAGCTCTCCCTTACGCTCACTGATCCTTTGTATAACGGAACCGGAGAATTCCTCGGGAACGTCGATGTAAGCTATCTCCATCGGTTCCAGAAGTTTTCCGCGTTCATCCTTTTTATATATGACTTCCGCACGGCTTACGGCGAATTCGAAGCCTTCGCGGCGCATGTTTTCAATCAGTACGGAAAGATGCAGCTCGCCCCGGCCGGATACCTTGAAGCAATCGGCAGAATCAGTTTCTTCCACGCGAAGACTTACATCTGTGTTCAGCTCGCGGAACAGGCGGTCGCGGATATGTCTTGAAGTGACATACGTGCCTTCCTGTCCGGCGAAAGGTGAATCATTTACCAGAAAGTTCATGGAGATCGTAGGATCTGAGATCTTCTGGAACGGAATAGGCTCAGGAGAATCGGCATCACACAGAGTATCACCTATGCGCAGATCGCTTATACCGGAAATTGCCACGATGGAGCCAACCTCCGCAGAGGTTACCTCTACACGGTTCAGGCCCTCGAATTCATACAATTTACTTACTTTTACTTTTTTTCGTTTGTCGGGATCGTGATGGTTCAGGAGAAGTACCTCCTGATTTACGGAGAGTCTGCCGTTGTCAAGCTTTCCGATACCGATCCGGCCTACATATTCGTTGTAATCGATCGTGCTTATCAGGATCTGCGTACCTGCATCGGGATCTCCTTCAGGTGCGGGGATATCATTGATAATAGCTTCAAAAAGAGGCGTCATATCCTTCTCCTCGTCTCCGAGTTCTGCCACACAGAAGCCCTCCCGCGCGGAAGCATAGAGGAACGGTGCGTCAAGCTGCTCATCTGAAGCGCCCAGATCCATCATCAGTTCAAGTACGTCGTCCACAACCTCTTCAGGACGCGCGTTCGGCCGGTCGATTTTGTTAATACATACGATGACCTTCAGATTCAGTTCCAGAGCTTTCTGCAGTACGAAGCGTGTCTGAGGCATGGGACCTTCAAAAGCATCGACCAGCAGAATAACTCCGTTTACCATTTTCAGCACACGCTCTACTTCGCCTCCGAAATCTGCGTGGCCGGGCGTATCTATGATGTTTATCTTTGTGTCTTTATAAAAGACTGCGGTGTTTTTGGACAAAATAGTTATTCCGCGTTCACGCTCTATATCTCCGGAATCCATTACCCGTTCCTGCACCTGCTGATTGGCGCGGAACACGCCGCTTTCCTTCAAAAGCTTGTCGACCAGAGTCGTCTTTCCGTGATCGACATGAGCAATAATCGCAACGTTTCTTACATTGTCACGTGTAATTCTCATTTCTGTTCCTTTTCCTCGATTCAATATACGACAGCGGAAAACCTTGAAACATAAGGTGTTTTCCTGATTTCCCGGATGAAATTAATTTTACAACCGTGGTATTATAGCATAATAGTTTCAGCTTGACAAGGCTGTAAGTGCGTGATATATTGTACGAAATAGGGGACCGATAGAGGTTGCGTTTTTCATCAGTAAACGATTGGATATGACAGAGATAAATGAAGATCGTGGAAAGGGAACGACGCCGAAAGGATACAGATTCTGTGGCTGTATTCCTTGGGCATGGATCGAACAGGTTCATGACTGTCATCGTATTTCGATGGAGCGCTATCAATTTACCGGATGCTAATAGAAGTCGAACCGCATCGGGAGCGTTATCATATCGTTCGTTCCTGTTGGGGTTTTTTTTGTGATAAGCTTCAGTTAAGCTTATATGCCGGCACATTATTATTAGGAGGATATTATGGCAATTTTTACAGGTTCAGGAGTAGCTATTGTTACACCATTTAATGAGGATTACAGTGTAAATTTCAAAAAGCTGGACGAGCTGATCGAAGAGCAGATTGCCGAAGGAACAGACGCTATCATTATCTGCGGAACTACAGGTGAGTCTGCCACAATGACCGTGGAAGAGCATGAGGAAGTGATCCGCCGCTGTATAAAAACGGTAGATCATCGTATCCCTGTCATCGCGGGAACCGGCTC
>DFHP01000106.1:0-8492 GCA_002371335.1 Eubacterium sp. UBA3720 | reverse complement strand
GGACTGCTCGTAGTTACGCCATATTATAATAAAGCCACACAGAAAGGTTTGATCAAACATTATACGGCGATCGCAGAGTCGGTATCACTTCCGATCATCATGTATAATGTGCCCAGCAGGACAGGCGTGAATATCGCTCCTGAGACTGCGGCATATCTGGCAAAGAATGTTCCTAATATTAAAGGAATCAAGGCTGCAAGCGGTAATATTTCACAGATCGCTAAGACTATCTCTTTGTGCGGAGATGATCTGGAAGTATACTCAGGCGATGACGACCAGATACTGCCGATCATGGCTCTTGGCGGAAAGGGAGTCATTTCCGTACTGGCAAACGTTGCGCCGAAATATACGCACGAGCTTTGTCAGAAGATGCTGGACGGAGATCTGGCAGGATGCAGAGAAATGCAGCTGGGCGCGATCAATATGATCGGAGCGCTGTTCTGCGAGGTGAATCCTATTCCGGTAAAAACAGCGATGAATCTTCTGGGAAAAGAGTGCGGTCCGCTTCGCATGCCGATGTGCGAGATGGAGCCGGCTAACGAGGAGAGGCTCAGACAGGAGCTCATTAATTTCGGACTGTTGAAATAAACATATTACAGGAGCATATTATGGTAAAAATTATAATTAACGGATGCAGCGGACATATGGGAAAGGTTCTTACCGATCTGATTGCGGCGGATCCTGAGACGGAAGCTGTGGCAGGGATCGATCTGGCGGATAACGGAGATCGACCGTATCCCGTATTTACTTCCCCTTCTACATGTGATGTGGAAGCAGACGTGATCATCGATTTTTCTAATTATAAGGCAGTGGACGGGATCCTTGACTTTGCAAAGGAAAAAAACATACCTGTCGTACTGTGCACCACGGGACTTACGGAGGAACAGCTTGAAAAGGTGCAGGCTTACAGCAAAGAGGCTGCCATTCTTCGCTCCGCAAATATGTCTCTTGGAATCAATCTTCTGATGAAGCTTGTTCAGGAGGCAGCAAAAGTCCTTGCTTCATCAGGATTCGATATGGAGATCGTCGAGAAACATCATAATCGTAAGTTAGACGCTCCGAGCGGAACGGCTCTGGCTCTTGCGGAAAGCATCAATGAAGCGATGAATAATGAGTATTCCTTCTGCTTTGACAGAAGTGAACGTCATGAGAAACGCGATCCGAAGGAAATCGGAATATCAGCGGTTCGCGGAGGATCCATCGTAGGCGAGCATGAGGTCATTTACGCAGGCGTGGATGAAGTCATCGAGCTTCGGCATACGGCGTATTCCAGAGCGATATTCGGAAAGGGAGCGGTGGCAGCGGCCAAATTCCTTGCCGGAAGACCGGCCGGATTGTATGATATGTCGGATGTTATCGGATGAACCGTTAAAGCGTCGGAAATATATAAATGTAAAAAAAACAGCAGTTTTCGGACTGCTGTTTTTTTTCGTCCTCTCGGATGGGTACATTGAAAAAATACCTGAATAAACGCAAAAACTCAATATATTTGTAAAAAAACATGTCGATGCTTCTTTAAAGATGCTTTTACACCGGTTCATTGTTGTTATACTTACGGAGCACCTTCTGTATCCGGGTCAATGGATTCAGAAGATCGCCGATAGAACAGTCGTGGTTCAGTGTGTCGATTATCAGAGCCACATACTTGCTCAGGTCAACGTCGTGATAGTACGGGCGTTCGAACAGCTCCGGACGCTGATAGATCAGGTTCGTGGTGAACAGCTGTGTGAAATATCCCTGCTTGTAAGCTTCATCGAATTTCTCAAGGCCGTTCGTAAAAAGTCCGAATGTAGCGCACAGATAGATATTGCGGGCGTTCAGGGATTTCAGCTGTTTCGCAACTTCAAGAATACTGTCGCCCGAGGAGATCATATCGTCTATAATGATCATATCTTTTCCCGAAACGTCGGAGCCGAGGAACTGGTGGGCGATGATTGGATTGCGTCCTCCCACTATCCTTCTGTAGTCGCGGCGTTTATAGAACATACCCATATCCACGCCAAGATTGTTTGCCACATAGATAGAACGTTTCATGCCGCCTTCGTCGGGACTGATTACCATCAGATGGTCTTTATCAATTTTAATATCCTTGCCGTAACGCAGAATGTTTTTTATGAACTGATAATTGGGCTGTATATTTTCAAAGCCATACAGCGGGATCGCGTTCTGGACGCGCACATCATGAGCGTCAAAGGTCAGAATGTTTTCCACGCCCATATTGGTGAGCTCCTGCAGAGCAATACCGCAGTCCAGAGATTCTCTGCCGTTTCGCTTTTCCTGCCGGCTTTCATAGAGGAAGGGCATGATCACGCTGATCCTGCGCGCCTTTCCGCCGACAGCGCCGATTATACGTTTCAGATCCTGAAAGTGATCGTCCGGCGACATGTGGCTTTCGTTTCCGAAAAGTGAGTAAGTCAGGGAATAATTGCAGACATCCACCATGATGTAAAGGTCATCTCCGCGGACGGATTCATTCAGGATGCCTTTTCCCTCGCCCGAGCCGAAGCGGGGCGTAGAGTGATCTATGATAAAGGTATCCCGGGTATAGTCATTGTATGCGATCGTATGGGTGTTCTCAAGCTCACGTTCTTTTCTCCATCGCACCAGGTATTCGTTGACTTTGCGCCCCAGTTCGCTGCAGCTCTCAAGAGGAATGATACCAAGACGGCCTACAGGAAGAGAATCATAATAGTTCTGACTGTTTGACATGTTATTTTTGTCCTCCGGTTAATTGTTTCACTATGCGGATATCCTGTCCGAATAAGTGAATGAGTTTATAAGAACTAAGTATTCTTGAAAAGATCCGTTCGGAGTATATCTCCGCGAATTTCTCCAGCGACAGATTAGTCGAGATAATGGTTGATTTTTTGTTCAGAATGCGTTCGTTGACACATAGAAAAAGCTGGGATGAAACAAATGCATTCGTCAACTCCGTGCCCAGATCATCAATGATCAGAAGATCGCAGTCAAAAATATAATCGGCGTTTTCGGAAATGTCATCTTCCCGTGAAAATGAATTTTCCTCCAGTATGTGAAACAAGTCGAAAGCGGTAAGATACAATACGCTGCTTCCCTGCTGCAGGAGCTCGCGGGCTATGCAGTGGGAGAGAAAACTTTTTCCTACGCCTGTGTCCCCGTAAAAACAGATGTTTTCGAAGGAATTGTAGAAATTATTGACAAATTCCTTTGAAGCATCCAGAGCGATCTGAGCGGCCTGGCGTGATGTGATGCCCATTGATTCAGATATGATATCGTTATTATAGTAATTAATGTTAAAAAGGTCAAAGCTTTCTTCTGATAAATGCGAATCTATGTTTGAATTCCGGTAAAGGAGAGCGATCTCTTCCTTCCGGAAGCAGCTGCATTTCCTGTCTTCTACAAATCCGGTGTCCTTACAGATCGGACAATCATAGTGGAGCTCCAGATAATCCTGAGGGTATCCATGGGAAGAAAGCAGTACCTGCCTTTCTTCTGAGAGATCGCGTATCCTGGAACGAAGATCTTTCCCGGAGAGATCCTCAGGCGTCAGAAGTAACCGGACCCTCTCTACGGACAGCGCCGCGATCTCGGAGGCTATCTCCTGCAGCCGGGGTATGTGCCGGTAAACTTCCGCCTTTCGTTCTTCCTGAAGACGGCGGTTCCGGAACTGTTTCTGAGTATATTTCCGCATGATCGTATCATATTGTGCGTTGGTTAGCGGCATGGGGTTCTCCTTTGCGTGGAATGTTCCGGCGGTCTGTGATCTGAACGGAGCTATTGATCCGTGTTCTGTTTTTTCTCTGAAAGCTGCTTCTGAAGGAGTTCTTTTTCCAGCTGATGAAAATCATACTCCCGTTGATGGAAGTTGTTGAAACGGTTGGAAAAAGATTTTTTCCCTTCCTGTGTTCTTCCTTCCGTGGAAGCTTTTTTTTCCGGCGATGAGGATTTCTGCTGATGAGCCTCATCAAGGAGTCTCACCTCTTCGAGAGAGGCCGCATGGTTAGCCTTCCAGCTGGAAAGGATCCCCTCGGTATATTCAAAGCTTGGCTGGCCTGTCTTTGCCACGGCTCTTCCGCAGGCTTCACAGATCATTTCCAGAGAGAAACCATAGTCCTTAAGCCACCGATCCATAAAGTCTGTCTGACGTTTTACGGGATTGACGCCGGTGATCCCAAGAGCGCGCAGTATCGTGTAATAATCTTTGTTCCAGGTATCCGCGCGTTCCTTCGCTTCCTGGACAGTGGTTATCCCGTCCTGATACCATCCGAGTCCCACTTTGGTAATATAGTGTATACTGCGCTTGTTTCTGGAAACACAGTACTCGATCAGATACTCGATCAGATCCACGGAAAAATGAAGTTCATCGTAGAAATAAAGAATACGGTTTAAATCAGTGCCTGTCAAGGGCTTTCCGATATACTTCTGAGAGATAAAAACGATCTGTTTTGCCTCTTCATCGGAACTCATCAGAGCCCGTCTGCGCTCATTCGAAAGGCCGATGCTTTCAGGAATGAATTTATTATAACCGGCCCGTTCTCCCGGTGTGCCGGAAAAGCCGCCGGCAGCTGAGCGTTCATCTGTACCGGAGAAAGCATTTTTGCCGCTTCCGTCAGAAAAAAGATGCTGCGGGCCGGATGGCATTCTCATGGTTACCGATGTTACCTCTCCGTCCGTAAGAGAGAGGGAGAGGAGCCCCTTTTTCTCCCAATACAAAAGGGCACGGAGAACATCATTTTCCGTGCACAGCAAAGCATCCGCGACGGAAGAGAGATCCGGGACCCCGGTCCCGGACTGCTGCTTCCGAAGCAGATAGATGTAAATCTTTACAAATTCACCGTTTGCCGAAGCCATATAATGGTCGACAAACAAATCGGATATCAGAGTATATTCTGTATCAAATTCGCTGTAAATTGATATATTTCCCATTAATCTATAAGTGCCTCTCCGATCTTAACCACATCGCCGGCGCCGACGGTAAGGATCAGGTCCTGGTCCTGACAGTTTTTCCGGAGAAAATCTTCGATTTCCTCAAAAGAAGGATAATAATAGCATTCTACCCCAAGCTTCAGAAGTTCATCCTGCAGCGTTTTCGAGGAAATGCCCAGATCATCCGTTTCGCGCGCGGCATAAATATCAGCGAGAATGACCTTGTCCGCCAGAGCGAGAGCGGAAGCAAAATCTCCAAGCAGCGCTTTTGTTCGTGAGTACGTATGCGGCTGGAAGACGCACCAGGTTGTTTTCGACGGGTAATTCTTAGCCGCTGCAAGCGTTGCGCGGATCTCCGTCGGATGGTGCGCGTAGTCGTCAATGATCGTAACATTATTCATTTTTCCTTTCAGCTGGAAGCGGCGGTCCGTTCCATGGAAGGATAAGAAACCATTCCGGATATCATCGCGGGAAATGCCAAGGACGTATGCGGCCGCGATGGAGGCAAGCGCGTTTGAAACATTGTGCTCGCCGGGAACGGAAAGGGTAAACCGGCCAATCTGTTCTCCGTTAACAAAGGCGTCAAAGGATGGACAGCCTAAGCGGTCATAGGAAACATCGGCAGCGGTAATATCAGCGTTTCCGTTGACTGAATATGTGATCACATTACATCTGAGACCGTCGATGATCTGCTCATAGCAGGGCGTTTCCGCGTTAATGATCAGGGAGCCTTCTTCCGGTACCAGTTCGGCGAACCTTCGGAAGGAACGGCGGATATCGTCTATATCTTTAAAGAAATCCAGATGATCGGCATCCATGTTCAGGATGATGCCGATAGTCGGAAAAAGTGACAAAAAGCTGTTCGTATACTCACAGGCTTCCGTGATGAAGGTATCGGAATTTCCGACGCGGATATTGCCTCCGATGGAGGGAAGGATGCCGCCGACGGAGATCGTCGGATCCAGCTCTGCTTCCATCAGGATATGTGAAAGCATGGACGTCGTCGTTGTTTTTCCGTGTGTTCCGGAAACAGCTATGGCCGTGCCGTAGTTCTTCATCATCTGTCCCAGCAGTTCCGCGCGGGTAAGCATAGGTTTGCCAGAGGATACGGCAGCCTGAAATTCAGGATTGTCAGGATGGATAGCCGCGGTATATACGATAACATCGATGTCGTCCGTGATGTTTTCTGCGCACTGTCCGTAAGAAATAACTGCGCCGCGCATTTCCAGACGAGCTGTCAGATCAGAGGCGTGGGAATCAGATCCGGAAACTGTAAAGCCTTCGTTCAGAAGTACCTCGGCCAGTCCGCTCATGCTGATGCCTCCGATGCCTATAAAGTGAATATGTTCGGGTCTTGAAAAATCTATTTTATACATTATTGCCTCCGGGGCTTTAAAGCTTATGATTATTGTTTTATTCTTCTGAATTATACCCTTTTCCGGGAGAAAAGTAAATGAGAAGGGGTTGGGGTAATTGTTAGAAATGTGGGGCGGAAAGACTTCTGATGTTTTCAAAAAAGGTGAAATGAAAGAAAACAGAAAATGACGCGGCAAAAATGATTACAAATGACCGAAACACCTCCAAAGCATCCTGAAATATATAATAAATTAAAAAAAGCCGGCAAAATGAGCGGAAAATAAACGGATTATTCCGGAAATTATTCTATATTTGTGTAAAATAGATAAATTTTATTAGATAATTGTGCCTTAAAGTATGAAAATTGTTTCAATGGCAATGGAACTATGATATAATCAGATTACCATAAACTACGTGAGGTGATTACATGATTAAAAAAGAGATGATCGCCATGCTTCTGGCAGGCGGTCAGGGAAGCAGACTTGGCGTTCTGACAGCTAAGGTGGCAAAACCGGCAGTGGAATTCGGCGGTAAATACCGCATTATTGATTTCCCGCTGAGCAATTGCATAAACTCGGGGATCGATACGGTCGGCGTGCTTACACAGTATCAGCCGCTCAGGTTGAATTCTCACATCGGGATCGGTATTCCATGGGATCTGGACAGAAACGTGGGCGGAGTTTCCGTACTTCCCCCGTATGAAAAGAGCGGATCCAGCGACTGGTATACCGGAACCGCCAACGCGATTTACCAGAACCTTGCCTTTATGGAACAAATGAATCCGGACTATGTTCTTATACTGTCCGGCGATCATATCTATAAGATGGATTATGAGGTCATGCTCGATTACCATAAGGCAAACAAAGCTGATATCACGGTGGCATGCATGCCGGTTCCCATCGAGGAAGCGAAACGCTTCGGCATTATGATCACGGACGGAAACGGAAGGATCATGGAATTCGAAGAGAAGCCTGAGCACCCTAAGAGCAATCTTGCGTCCATGGGTATCTACATTTTCTCCTGGAAGATCCTGAAAGAGGCGCTGACCACGCTGAAGGATCAGTCCGGACTTGATTTCGGAAAACATATTCTGCCGTTCTGCAGAGACAAGGGTATGCGTCTGTTCGCATACGAATTCAACGGCTACTGGAAGGACGTGGGAACGCTTACTTCTTTCTGGGAAGCAAACATGGAGCTGATCGACATTATTCCGGAGTTCAATCTCTATGAGGAATTCTGGAAGATATATACCAAACAAGATATGATCCGTCCGGCGTATATCTCGGATACATCGAATGTCGACCGATGCATCATCAGCGAAGGATGTGAGATCTACGGCGAAGTATATAACTGCGTGGTCGGTCCTGACGTTCATATCGGCAAAGGAACCGTGGTCCGTGATTCAATTATCATGAGACACTGCCGCATCGGCGAGAACGTTTCCATCGACAGGGCTATCGTGGATGAGTATGTCCGGATAGGAAACAATGTCGCAATTGGAGTGGGCGAAGAGGCCGAAAATGTATTCAGACCGGACATTTACTGTGACGGACTGACGACGATAGGCTATCATTCTGTGATCCCCGCAAACGTGGAGATCGGAAAAAATGTGGTTATTTCCGGCGATACAAAGGCGGAGGAATACGTGAATGGCAGGCTGCCCGGCGGCAGCGCTCTGATTAAGAAGGACGGTGAGCAGTTATGAGAGCATTAGGAATCATCCTTGCAGGCGGAAACAGCACAAAAATGCGTGAATTGGCGGACAAAAGAGCAGTTGCCGCAATGCCCGTCGCCGGAAGCTACAGAGGTATTGATTTTGCGCTGAGCAATATGACAAACTCTCATGTGCAGAAGGTTGCTGTATTGATGCAGTATAACGCAAGATCGCTTCATGAGCATCTTATGTCTTCCAAATGGTGGGACTTCGGAAGAAAACAGGGCGGTCTTTACGTTTTTACTCCGATGGTCACCGCGCAGAACAGCTGGTGGTACAGAGGAACAGCTGACGCGATCTATCAGAATCTCAGCTGGCTGAAGGCCAGTCATGAGCCCTATGTAATAATTGCGTCAGGAGATGGCGTATATAAACTTGATTATAATAAAGTTTTGGAGTATCATATTTCGAAGCGTGCTGATATTACGGTCGTTTGCACTGAGTGTAAAGATGATGATCCTAGCCGTTTCGGAATCCTGAAGCTGAATGAAGACAACAGGATCGAGGAGTTTGAAGA
>DFHP01000089.1:4264-11148 GCA_002371335.1 Eubacterium sp. UBA3720 | reverse complement strand
TCAGATGCGGTAGCGGATTCTGCAGAAGAATGATAAGAGTACAAATCACGAGAGGATAGAGGCCAAATGTGGTTACAATACTGTCCTGAAAATCCAGTCTGACGACGAGGAGCAGCTCGGCGATCCAGATTATCAGGGAAATAATCAAGAGGTAAGGAATTTTTTTTCTGCTGATTTTGTCTCTGAGTTTAAGGACCAGATATCCTCCGGCGAAAAAAGGGAAGCCCATCATAAAGATTCTTCGGATTGTTTTAAACTGCGGATGGGTGACAAGCGGACCGAGGATGGGCAGAGTTTTGACCAGGTTGTAGTAGGCGCATCCAAGGCATCCGGGGATATACATGATCAGACTTAAAGGGATAATTAAACGGCGGCATTTGGTTTTCCACAGTAAGGTCGTAAAGCAGAGAGCAAATATCAGTGCAGGGAAGAACCAGAAATGGTAGAAGCTGCCGTGCCAGATGAAGTTCACTATGCTTTTGGCAAGAAAGCGCCTGATATTCCTGTGACCTGATTTTACGAATATGATCACGAAATAGAGGCAGCTCCAGAGGGAGTAAATCACAAGCAGGTGACGCAGATACTGCCAAAAAGGCTTCTCTCCCTGCCGGATCTTCTGGAAATAAAAATATCCGGATACGATGAAGAAAAACGGTACCCCGATTCTGGGGATGGCGTTGCCGGCTATGAAACCCAGCTCAGGATTTATCTCCTGCAAAGGGTCGGTGTGGATCGCAATGACCAGCAATGCGCATATGTATCGGAACAGGTCTACTGAGCAAACTCTTTCTTTATAATCTTTCATTTATCTACCCCACTACTAACGTCTCCGGCGCCGCGATATCGAGGCCGAAGAATGACGATTCATGATAATGTAACAAATGGTTATAGAAAATGTAAAGATTATTGTAACCTAAAACCGAAAATCTTTCAACTCACATGAACACGGCGGCTTCCCGGACAGTTTTTGCAAATTCACGTCGAATTTCTTCATTTGGGACATGTACAGTTTCGTCGTTTTCGTTATACGCCAGATATCCCAGGTGAATCAGAAGAGTTTAGCAATACTTTGTCATGAAGTAATAACCTCTTCTCATTTATTCTTTTTTATCATATAATAATGGTGTTTTTATGTATTTATTAAAGAGATGATCAAGAGGTAATATATGTTAAATCAGAAAATGGTGGGTCTCGGCACACAGAGATCCGTGATTCGTGAATTGTTTGAATTTGGAAAGCTTCGCGCCGCAGAGATCGGCGCAGAGAATGTTTATGACTTTTCCATCGGAAATCCCAGTGTTCCGGCTCCGGAAGAGGTCAATGCGACGGCAAAACGCCTGATAGAAGAGCTGGATCCGGTGATTCTGCACGGCTACACAAGCGCGCAGGGCGATGCAGGCGCAAGGGCATTGATTGCAGATTCTGTCAGCAGACGTTTTGATTTTAAAGTGAATGCGGATAATTTTTATCTTACTGTCGGAGCGGCGGCAGCCCTTTGCTGCTGCTTTAACGGAATTTGTAATCCGGGAGACGAGGTTATCGTTTTTGCTCCTTATTTCCCTGAGTATAAGGTGTTTATCGAAAAAGCCGGCGCAAAGATGGTGCTTATTCCGGCCGATACGGCAGGCTTCCAGATCGACTTTGAAAAGCTAGAGGCGGCCATTACGCCGAGGACAAAAGCGGTACTGGTGAATTCTCCGAATAATCCTTCCGGAGTAGTATATTCGGAAGAGACCGTCAAAAAACTGGCGCAGATGCTCCGTGACAAATCAGCAGGCTTCGGTGAGCCGATCTATCTGTTATCTGACGAACCTTACAGAGAGATCGTATTTGACGGAACAGAGGTTCCGTTCCTGCCGAAATATTATGATAATACGCTGATTAGTTATTCCTGGTCAAAATCCCTTTCTCTGCCGGGCGAGCGTCTGGGATATGTCCTGGTACCCGATCAGGTCGAGGAGCATGAGCTGGTCTACGCGGCAATTGCAGGCGCCGGACGTGCGCTGGGATACGTAAACGCGCCGGGGCTTTTCCAGAGAGTGTGTGCGCAGTGCGCGGATCTGACAGGCGATATCAGCATCTATGAGACAAACAGGAACCTTCTCTATGAAGGACTTCGCGATCTGGGATTCTCGGTCGTAAAACCAGACGGCACATTCTATATCTTCCCGCAGACTTTGGAGGAGGATGATGTCGCGTTCTGTGAGAGAGCAAAAGATTTCAACCTTCTTATCGTGCCGGGCGTCGGCTTCGGATGTCCGGGACATACACGTATTTCATACTGCGTGCCCACAGAGAGAATAGAGCGATCCATGGCCGCCTTTAAGAAACTGGCAGAATCCTATAGATAAAAACCTAAAAAACGGAACTGGGGACGGAGACGGGTTCCACATTGCTTCGCAAGTGGAACCCGTCTCCGTCCCCAGTTCCGTTGCAGAATGAAAATCTAGATGAATATATCAATTTTTTTCGGGGCGGCGTAGTTCGCTTCCAGCATGGATACGTGCGAGAGGAATGCGGGATCGTCGAAGTATTTCGCATGCTGCGGGCAGCTTCGGATGCAGGCCTGGCATTTGATGCAGATTCCCGTGACGATGGCCGGGTCTTCAGAGATGGAGCCCATGGGACAAACTGACGCACATACGCCGCAGCGGTCGCAGCGCTCAGCCAGTGTCTTTGGCTTTGCTTTCAGGAATTTCGCCGGTTTTCCGTCTATACCCTTCGGCACATAATACGGCGCGGCGGGGTCACCGGGGATATGAAGAGGTTCAACGTCCGCGAACGGTGGAGAGGTTTTCAGTTTGGCGAGCTTTTCATAAACCTTGCGGCCAAAATCAGCGGCTGCTCGGAGGTCCGTTTCGTCCGGCCGCCCTGCGGCTAATTTGTCCGAGAAGGCATGTCTGCAGGGGATGGCTGCGGCGCCGATGACCAGAAACCCGTTAGCGCTCAGCGTGGCTGCAAGTTCTGCCAGCGAATTGTCAAAGCTGCGGTTTCCATATGTAACGACGGCGATGGCAGGCGTATCAGATCCTTTGAGACGTGCCTGAAAATCGGGCAGGATCTTATTCGGCAGTTTGCCGGCATATGTGGGCGCGCCTGCGATGACCAGATCTCCGGAGGAAAAAGAATACGTCTTTTCTCGTGCTGCGGGCAGAGTGAAATCGATTTCTTCCGCTGCGTGAGGAAAATATGATGCTGACTGCCCTGCAGAATCGGCCGCTATTGCATCTGCAATACCGTTCCCGATACTTTTCGTGATTTTTCTGGTATTGCCGGTGGCGCTCCAGTACAGGCAGTGTAAATTTGATAAATTCATGACGGGTTCCCCTGTGTGATATAATGAATAAAAATGTTAATTTTTTTGACAAAAATATAAGTTTGTAGATATTGTACGCAAATTATATCACACAAAAGGGTTTACATAAAGAAAAAATTTGGATATAATACTTTTACTGTAGCTTTTTGGCAACAATTATCACTTAATTTTATATGTGTTTGCGAGGGAGGTCCTGAATGAAATATAAAAAGATGGATAAAGTTCATGAAGGTAAATTTATCACTTCCTATGATATTACATATGAGACAATGGACGGTCAGACAAAGGTTTATGAAATGATCAGCCGCGATAATAATGCGACTACGCTGGCGGATCTGAATAACCCGAAGGTGGATTCGGTAGTCCTGATGCTGACGAATGAAACGGAGGATAAGATCCTTCTGAGCAGAGAGTTCCGCCTGGCCATGGGAGCATGGGTCTATAACTTCCCGGCGGGACTGATCGACCCCGGTGAGACGCCCGAGGAGAGCGCGCGTCGTGAGCTGTGGGAGGAGACAGGCCTGGAGCTTGTGTCAATCGATGACGTGCTCTTTGAAAGCTATGCGGCTATCGGATTCAGCAATGAAAAAAATGTCTGCATCGTCGGTAAGGCGAGAGGAGAGTTCAGGAAAAGCACCTCTTCTTTTGAGGAGATCGAGCCGGGATGGTTTACGGCGCAGGAGCTGAGCGAGCTGCTGAAAACGGAGCATTTTGCCGCCAGGACGCAGGCCTACTGTTATATGTGGGCGAAGTACAAGCTGCTATATACCGGAAATTGATCATAAGAGGAACAGGATGGAGGAAGTGAAAATGACGATCGCTGATGTCAGATATTCATTTGAACATACGATGCTGCCGAAGTGGTTTTTCGAGGAGGGAATGACTCTCATCGGATATCTGATCACTGAGGAGAATTTTGCATATGAGCTGCTGAAAAAGGCTTTTGAGGACAATGGTATGGAAATGCCGTATCCGAAGGAGCTGATTTGTTTCGAGAAGTTTAAGACGGAGGATAAGATCCTTGGCGGCAAGATCATTCTGCCGACGCCGAACGAGATGCCGTCCTGTTATGAGATTTTTATGCTTTTTAATCTGGCTTTTGACAATATACGTTTCTTCACAGTGGAGCGCGGGCAGGAGCAGGAGGATATCGTGATCGGCGAGTGGACGAAGGACGGCGAGCATATCGATCATGGCGCCGTCGATGTAAGAAATTCCGGCGAGATGGACAGAGTCGTTGAACTTTACAGAGGAGGCGCGGTATGACTGGTGAGGAGTTAAAAGCAAAAGGCGCGATTTATTTTTCCAAGATCGATGAAGGGTTTTCGAATTATAAAAGTGTTACGTTAAAGATGGACGCCGCCAAAGCCCTGAAGCATTTTCGCAGCCTGCGAAAGGAGTACGGCGCGGACAACTGTTTTGCGGATTTTTATTATTTTAATCTGGATCCGGATGCGCAGGAAATGGTTCGGGAGCTTTTGACGCCGGAAGATACGGCTTATCTGGAACTGATCAGGCCTCTGGATAATGTAAGCGGCGAGCTGATCTTTCCGCTGGATGAAAAATTATTAAAGATAATTGTGAAGCTTAACGCAGAGGAAATGCTTTTTTCCACGATTTTCTTTTTGAATGGAAAAAATGGAAGAGCGCGTACTACCTGGTGGGGAAATTACGACCGGGAGTATGTTTGTTTTAAAGACTAAAACTCCCGCATGTCATTACTGACCATTCATCATGAAGCGGGAAGTTTTTAAGAACGATTAATAGGAGCTAATTTAATGCCTGTTTTACCAATTTTTAACACAATTGCCGTTCCCGGCGCGACGCTTTACCTGCGTACTGACGGTTACCGACAGATGACAGGAAAACCGGCGCGTCTGGAAGATAAAGTTACGCTGATCGTGGCGAAGAAAAAACTGGTACGTAGAGATGTGACCAGCAGTAGTTTTTATCCCATCGGCATTACCGGTATTATTTCCGAGATTGGAAATGACGGTTTCATGCAGTTGGAATTGAAAAACAGAGTAAATGTTAATGAAGTGGTCGTTTATCATGATCACAGCATCGATCTGGATATCACGAAGAGATACGATGTGGAGGATATGGATGAGGATGAAGCAGAGAGACGGCTGAGGAAGATCAAAGATGAGATCCTTCGTTTTGCCGAGAGCAAACAGTGGTCGAACGCTATCCGGGGATATCTGGCAAGATGGAATACGATCGGAGAGATTGCCGCGGGCATGTCTCCGTGGATGGTCAATTCAAATAAGGAAAAATATGACGCCCTCGCGGAGGACAGCGTGAAAAAGCGCTTTAAGATCCTCGAGGATATGATATATGAAAATCTGCAGATCCTGGATGTAAACCAGTCGGCCAAGGACGCGCAGGAGGAAGAGCATCAGAAACTTTATCGGGAGAGCGCGATCCGCCGCCAGATGGAGCATCTGCAGAAAGAGCTGGATGAGCTGCACCCCGAAGAAATGTCTGATCTTCGAAAGCTGGAATTGAAGCTTGAGGAGAGCGGAATGAATGAGGAGGCAAAAAAAGAAGGGCGCAAGGTCCTGAACCGTCTGAAGGCGGAGGGACAGAACAGCGTTGAGGCAGGTCTTCTCAGAGATTATATGGAGTTTCTGACGGATCTTCCGTGGAACAAGGCGCCTGCAAATAAGGTAAATCTGGAAGCGGCGCGGAGGATACTGGAGGAGGATCACTTCGGACTGGAAAAGGTAAAAAAGAGGATCATCCAGCAGCTGGCGGTCATGAGCCTGAAAGGAGCTCAGACCGGTTCGATCCTGCTCTTTGTAGGCGCGCCCGGTACGGGAAAGACGAGTATTGGCAGCAGTATCGCGCGGGCTCTGGGACGCGAATACACTCGTGTCAGCCTGGGCGGCGTGCGGGATGAGGCTGATATCCGCGGCCACAGAAGAACGTATATAGGCGCAATGCCGGGCCGGATCATCGATGCGATCCATAAATGCGGCGTATCTAATCCGGTCATGGTACTGGACGAAGTGGACAAACTTTCCGTTTCATACAACGGAGATCCTGCAAGCGCGCTGCTGGAGGTGCTTGATCCGGAGCAAAACGCGCACTTTACAGATCATTATCTGAATGTGCCGTATGATCTTTCGGATGTGTTCTTTGTCTGCACGGCAAATACTGTAGATACGATTCCGGCGCCGCTTTTGAACAGGATGGAAGTGATCCCGTTCCAGGGATATACGCCGATCGAAAAGAAACAGATCGCGCTGCGGCATCTTTTGCCGAAGGCCAGAAACGCAGTGGGCATCAAACCTGAGGAGCTGGAGTTCGAGGATGGCGTTATTGAGCGCATCATCACCGAATATACCAGAGAATCCGGCGTCCGGGGATTGAAGAAATGCCTCGATATGATCTGCAGGAGTGCCGCTGTGGATATCGTAATATCCAAGGATAAAGCCGCTGCGGATACAATAACTCCTGAGGATAATGGAGCTGTGGATACCACAACGTCTAAGGATAACGCTGTTTCGGATAGTATAACGTCCGGAAATGATGCGGCTGCAAAGTCGGAAACGGAGAAACAGAC
>DFHP01000089.1:0-4171 GCA_002371335.1 Eubacterium sp. UBA3720 | reverse complement strand
AAAGCCGAACGAGGAAGCGGAAAAACAGACAGACACAGAGGCGAATGCAGGTGCAGGAGCAGGAAGCGAATCGAAAGAGGTAGAAAAGACTGTGTCTTCTGCTAATAGTTCCGTAGAGGGTTTTCACGATCAGGATGGAAAGTATAAAAAACATGTAACGAGGATCACGCTCGATAACCTGCAGGATTTCATGGACAGAAATCCGATCCATCGGAAGAACGTGCCTGAGAGCGCGAAACCGGGTATCGTGACGGGACTCGCATGGACTCAGGTAGGCGGTGAGATCCTTTATATTGAAACGATGTTCACAAAGGGTTCGGGCAGACTGATCATTACGGGACGACTTGGCGATGTCATGAAGGAATCCGCGCAGATTGCGGTGAGTATCGTGAAATCCATGTTCCCCGAAGAGGCTGAGGTCTTTGAGAAGAATGATCTGCATATTCATGTGCCGGACGGAGCCACGCCGAAGGACGGACCTTCTGCGGGAATCACCCTGACTACGGCGCTTGCGTCGCTGGTGACGGGAAAGGCTGTGCCGCCGACGATAGCTATGACAGGAGAAGTTTCTCTCCGCGGCGATATGAACCCCATCGGAGGTCTTCCTGAGAAACTGATGGCGGCGCACCGCGCCGGCGTAAAGAAGGTATTTATACCGAAGGACAATGAAGAGGACCTGAGAGATGTGCCGGATGAGGTAAAGACAAATCTGGAAATACTGCCGGTGGAGGAGATCGAGGATGTGCTCCGCGGAGTAGAGATCATAGCATCAATATAATTTCAGAAATATAGTGTTATATACAATGTCATAAATATGGGCAGACCATATACCCGGGGATGCTTGGACGGCCAGATCATATATCCTGAAAAAATCGGCCGCAAACTGAGTAGATGAATATTCTGGAAAATTCAGCCGCAAACTGAAGTTTTAGAGTTCGAAAATAATAACAGGAGTGTGTATTGAGAAATGGTTTTTGCTGAAAAAATGCGAAGAGAGCTGGAAAAATCAGATCCTGATGTTTTTGTGGGAATGCTGGAGGGCGGCTTCACTTTCGATATGATTTTTGCGGGAGAAAAATGTGGTTTCCGGCGATGCAGAGATGTGGTTCAGGATGAAGAGTCCGGTAAGATCTATACGGAGTTTTTTTGCTTCCCGCAGAACGGAAAAAAGGATAAGCTCCAGCAGGCGCTGTCCTTTTCTGTGGAGTGCAAGGTGCGGGACCTGGGTGAAAAGCAGTCTGTTTTTACAGAGGTGGAGAATCTTCAGTGCTGGAAGTCCGATAAAAAGGAAATTTACTACAGCCATGTAGCATCCAGAGCCGGCGCGCAGATCGTGGAGACGGGTGCAAACACATTTCTTCACAACGAAGTGGTGATTTTGACGCCGGAAAATGAAACGGTTCCGCTGGATGAGTTTGATTTTGAAAAAAACAAGCTCTTTATGCTGGGACTCTACGGCGGCGAGTATAAGATCGGCGTCAGGGAGTAAATAACGGTATTCAAATAAAAAGGATAGGGGCGCGATTCGTAAAGGATCGCGCCCTTGACTTTTTGGTATGGAGTTGATGAGCGGCAGCTTATGCAGTCGCTGTCTTATACAGGCGCTCCCGCTGAGGCGAACTGAATGACTGAGTCGGTATCCACTGAGCCGTCGATAAGATCTTTTACGGTGATGCCAAAGAAAAAATCCTGCTGCATCTGATGGTATTTTTTCCAGAGAGGCAGTGTTTTACAGAATGGTGCCCGTTCGCACGGTTCCGCATCCTTTGCGAGGCATGCCACCGGAGCAAGAGTTCCTTCCGCCAGTTCCAAAACCTCTCCTACGGTGTACTCATCCGGTTTTCGGAGCAGCCGATACCCGCCGCCTTTTCCGCTTGTTCCCTTCACAAGTTTTCCTTTTACCAGGATTTTTACTACGTTTTCAAGATATTTTTTGGAGATCTCCTGCCGGGAGGCGATCTCATCAAGCGGTACCGGAGCGTCTTCCGGATGCTCGGCCAGATCTATGATAAAACGAAGAGCATATCTTCCTTTTGTTGAAATCATATTAAAATCCCTCCTTTCACCTATTATAGTACAAGGTAAATGGGTGATTCAAGAGGAAAGGCTGAAAAAGGATTAAAATATGGAAAAGAGAAGCAGGCAGCACTTTTTGACCCGGAGTGTCCTGCGCAGTCATTGAAATCAAAAATCATTATGAATATAATTATGTTAATTACAGCTGCAGCGAATTAAAACAGAAACGAAGGGTTTAAGGGGGAAGTTTGGAAATAAAGAAATATATGTGCGGGATTCAAAGAGAATTTATCGCTGCAGTATTAAAAATAATGATAGTCTTATTATGCCTGTTTATATGTCATGATGTATATGCGGATCGGATCACTGAACTTCAGGAGAAAAACGAAGAGACAGAAACGGAACTTGAAAAGACCGGGGAACGTGTCAGGGAACTTGAGCAGTTGAAAGGAGAAAAGTTAAAACAACTCTCGTCGCTTGAGGAGGAACTGGTCACGGTCATATCTGCTGTTGATTCACTTGCAGATCAGATTCTGGATCAGAGAGCGGAACTGGAAGAAACACGGGAAAAACTTGAGGAAGCAGAAAAAATGCAGCGGTCTCAATATGAGGCTATGAAAAAAAGAATACAGTATATTTATGAAAGCGGAGGTGACGCCGGATGGATAGAAGCCTTCTTTGAGGGAGAGAGTCCGGAGGATATTTTGAACCGGGCAGATTTTACTCGGCAGATGTATTCCTATGACAGGAAATGTATGAAGGAGTATGCAGCTGCGGTACAGACGGTCGCTGAATTGGAAGAGGAACAGGTACGAAAGGAGGCAGAACTGGAGGCGGCTCTGGAAGAACAGCAGACCCAGAAAGACGCTCTGGAGAAGCTGAAAAAAGAAGCGCAGGAAACGTATGATAACTATGAGGAACAGATAAAGAGTGCGCAGGAAAAAGCCAGGGAATATAAAGAACTGATAGGAAGGCAGAATGAAGAGATCAGCATGATGATACGGCAGCAGGTGGCTTTGTCGGGGCAGAGCGGCCTGATCAGCCATGTGGAAGGAGCCGGCCCCGGCGTGGAGATCGCCAATTATGCACTGCAATTCGTGGGAAGGCCGTATGTATGGGGAGGAAACAGTCTGACAAACGGAACAGATTGCTCAGGTTTCGTGCATCTTATCTATCAGCATTTTGGATACAGCGTGCAGCGGCAGTCGGCGCTTCTTCGAAGCGATGGAAGGGCAGTTTCTTTTTCTGAAGCGCAGCCCGGAGATATCATTTGTTATGACGGGCATGTGGCTATTTATCTGGGAAACGGACAGATCGTACATGCGTCCGACAGCGCCCCGTACCCGGTCGGAGGAATCAAGGTCAGTCCGAACGCGGCCTTTATGAATATAATTACCATACGAAGGGTGGTGTGACAGTCCGGGGAATCGGAATGAAATCCGGAGATAAGCAACAGAATTATAAGCTGGCAAGTGTATTGGAAAAGTTCCTGGAGCGCATTATAACAGGGTCTCTGACAGCATGAAATTTTACATATGACCCAAAGTATGTTAAATTTAGTGCAAGTATAAAGAACAAAGGGGGGACCTTTCATGTATTGTGCTAACTGTGGTAAGCTTTTGAAAGATGGGGCAGAATATTGTCCTTATTGCGGAAAAAAGGTCGAACTGATTTTTGAAGATGATTTTGAAGACCCCATTGAGTTTGAAAAAAAGGAAGAAACCGGGGAAAGTGCATCATCTGCCGTAACGGAAAAACCAGAACCCGAAGAAACGAAAGAGAATACTCCGGAGGAGAACGATTTAACGGAGAACACTCCGGAGGAGAACTATTTAACGGAGAACACTCCGGAGGAGAACGATTTAACGGAGAACACTTCGGAGGAGAGAGGTTTAACGGAGAACACTTCGGAGAAGGACGATTTTACGGAAAACACTCCGGTGGAGAATGATTCAAATGAGAATAATTTGAATGATGCCGCTGAAACTGCAGCGGAAAAGGATTCAGATGAACCCTTATCGGAAAGTAATTCAGAAGAAATCTCAGAAGCTGCCGGATTGGGAGCGGAAGAGAAATCTGATTCATCGGATAATGCAGAAACCGGGGAAGTATCTGATTCATCGGAAAATGCGGAAACCGGGGAAGCATCTGATTC
>DFHP01000041.1 GCA_002371335.1 Eubacterium sp. UBA3720 | reverse complement strand
GGTTTATGACAGGCTCGTCTCAGTGGGGACCAATCTCCCGCTGAGATAAACGCTGCGATTTCATAAAAATGAATTCATAGCCTGTGATTTTAGCTTGGTTTAAGGTTCATACAGTAGACTGACGGACGATCGGACACGGAACAGTATTATTGAACATAAGGTTCAGAAGCTGTTCGTCCGGGGTAAAGGATATTATATATTTTGCTTTTTTGAAAAAATATAAAAGGAGAAAAGAATGAAAAAAATAATTTCGATCATGCTTGCGGCAATGATGTCGACATCTCTTGCTGCATGCGGAAATACAAGTTCAAACTCCTTGTCCGGCACGTCCATGTCAGAGCAGGGACAAACAGGTCAGGCTGAAAATGATGGCAAAACGCCGCCGGATGCGCCGCCGGATGCAGCGGAAGGTGAGCACGGCGGACCGGGCGGAGAAGCTCCGGGGGGAAATGGTAGCTCCGAAGTTATATACGCAGGCGCAGAAGAAATCACGGCAGGGACAACACAGGATGGTAAAACATATACATCAGTTTCTGCTGATGAGAGCGCGCTCCTGATCAATACAACGGATGATGTGATGATCACTGATCCAACCGTATCGAAGTCAGGAGATTCCGATGGCGGCGATAACTGTAACTTTTATGGACAGAATGCGAGTCTTCTTGTTATGGGAGGATCGACAACCACCATTACCGGAGGCAGTGTTACGTCAGATGCATCCGGAGCAAACGGCGTATTTTGTTACGGAGGAAACGGCGGACAGAATGGTGCAGCCGGCGATGGGACAAAGGTTGTTATTTCTGATACAACGATTACAACTACAGGAGATGGTTCCGGCGGCATTATGACTACCGGCGGTGGAATTATGCAGGCAAACAATCTTACGGTTACGACAAGCGGTAATTCATCAGCTCCGATACGTACTGACAGAGGCGGAGGAACAGTAACTGTTGACGGGGGAACTTATACATCCAACGGTTTGGGATCACCTGCAATTTACTCAACTGCGGATGTCACGGTTTCGAACGCGGAGCTGGTTTCAAACCTTTCAGAAGGTGTGTGCATTGAAGGTCTTAACTCGATCACGTTAAATAACAGTGATCTGACTGCCAATAATACAAAGTGCAATGGCAATGCAACTTTTTATGATACGATCATGATTTACCAGTCTATGTCCGGCGATGCAGACAGCGGAACATCCACATTTTCCATGAACGGAGGCTCTCTTACCAGTAAAAACGGACATGTTTTTCATGTGACAAACACCAATGCTGTAATTAATCTTAATGGAGTCGCGATTGCAAATGAAGATAGTGAAAATATTCTTCTTTCGGTCTGTGATGACGGCTGGAACGGAGGAAACAATTCGGCGGCTCTGAATGCAGTCGGACAGGAACTGAACGGAGCAATGCTGGTGGGAGACAATTCAACGCTTGCGCTGAGTATGTCAGATGGTTCTTCCTTCAGCGGATATATAAATGGAAATATAACAAATGCTAACGGTGATTCCGTTTCCACAGATGTCGGAACGGTTTCTGTGACACTTGACGGTACAAGTACCTGGACACTTACCGGGGACAGTTATATAACAAGCTTTGACGGCGATGCCGCAAACGTTATTTCAAACGGATATACGCTCTATGTTAATGGGACGGCGCTGACCGGAACAAAATAATACTACAGGTTGATAAATAAGTTAGACAGCTCCTCGCTGCAGGCTTGAAGCCGGCGGCGGGGAGCGTTTTATCTCAATGTGAGAAACCCCCGCTTCTTAAGCGGCGGGTTATGACAAGCTCGTCTCAGTGCGGATCAATCTCCCGCTGAGATAAACGCTCCGCGGGACGAAAACTCTGTTATATATATCTTCCGCCTGACGGAAAAACCTCCGGATATAATACAACACATGATTCCTTGCGATATATGTTTTCGTGTGTTATAAAAGAATCAATTTTATAAATCATCAATCATAACGAATATAGCAAGAGAGAAGAGACATGAAAAAAAGCATTGCAGGAAGAACGATTTATTATTATGGCAAAACGGTCATGAAACACTGGCCGTTCTTTTTTCTTGGGATACTGACGTCCTTTGGATATACTTATTGTCTGACATTTCTGAACGCCCAGGCGGTTTCGAATATCATTGACCGGGTCGGCGGGGGAGATATTGCGCCGGATAACGTGCTGATCACATTTATGCCCGCCATTATCATGCTGGTGCTGGCGAACGTGATCGGACAGATATGCTCGAAGCTGCAGGATTATGCTGTCTGGAAACTGGAGATCCTGGGATACTATGATCTGTCAACTCTGGTTTTTGATTCACTTTCAAACCAGAGCATGACTTTCCACAACAGCCGGTTCGGCGGAGCTCTGGTCAGCCAGACAAGTAAATTCACGAACGCATTTTCATCACTGGTGGAATTGTTTAATTATTCTCTGGTACCGCTCATATCGGCTACTGTTCTGACACTTGTATTGCTGGCGCCGCTGGTGCCTCTTTATGTGATCATACTGTTTTGTATCCTGGTGATCTATGTTATCGTAGTATGGCTTCTGTTCCGCAGAACTCTGCCGCTTAATACTATGGCGGCGGGAGCGCAGAACAGGCTTTCCGGAGAGCTGTCAGACAGTATTACAAATATTCTGGCTGTCAAGACTTCCGGACGGGAGGCTTACGAGAAGGCGTTGTTCACAGCGGCTAACAAAGAGGTCCGCAAAGCGGACTCAAGGCGTATGCATGCGACCCTTCTTAGCGCATCCGTGGCGGCGGGGATCATTGTCATAATCATGATCATCCAGACTATTTTTGTCGCCGGAGGAAACGCCTGGTATGGTATCAGCGCAGGCACACTGGTACTGATCTTTTCTTATACACATAACCTGACGCTGCGGTTTAATATGATCAACCAGACCATGACAGTCATAAACAGGGCGTTCGGCGACGCCAGTGAGATGACGCAGAACCTGGACGAGCCCCGCCTGGTGGCCGACGCCGCCAACGCTGAAGATCTGGAGGTCACGGAAGGAAAGATCACTTTCGAACACCTGAGCTTCCAGTATACAGATGGACGCACAGAAGATTCGGTTCCGGATGAGGAACGCGATTCTTCCGGACGCAGAGAAAATATCTTTACCGATTTTTCAATGACCATCAAACCGGGTGAGAGGATAGGGCTTGTGGGTCGCTCCGGTTCGGGAAAAACGACTTTGACAAAGCTCCTGCTCCGTCTCGAAGATATTCAGGAGGGTCATATCCGCATCGACGGACAGGATATTTCAAAGGTGACGCAGGTTTCGCTTCGAAGGCAGATCGCTTATGTGCCGCAGGAACCGCTTTTGTTCCACAGGACCATAGCGGAAAACATTGCCTACGGAAGACCGGACGCCTCGATGGAGGAAATCCGAAGCGCGGCGGCGCAGGCTAATGATCTGGAGTTTATAGAAAAGCTTAAAGACGGTTTTGAGACGATCACCGGAGAGAGGGGCGTAATGCTTTCGGGAGGTCAGCGGCAGAGGATCGCCATCGCAAGAGCTATTTTGACAAACGCGCCCATCCTTGTCCTTGACGAGGCCACCAGCGCTCTGGATTCCGAGAGTGAAAAGATGATACAGCAGGCTCTCGCGAACCTGATGAAGGACCGCACAGCTATCGTTATCGCCCACAGGCTGTCTACGGTGTCCAGCCTCGACAGGATCGTAGTCCTGAAAGACGGGGAGATCGCCGAGGACGGAACGCACGAGGAGCTGCTGAAGGACGGAGGCGAATACGCAGGTCTGTGGGAACGTCAGACAGGCGCATTCCGGGAGTGAATATAACGGAAGGCGGATGTCCTCCGTATAACGATCAAATACGAAAGGAAGATCACATATGAGAGTTATACAGTATGAACAGGAATTCAGAGAAGATTTTCTTGATTTATATTCAGAATGGGAAAAGGAATACTTTGGCGAGAGGGAGAAAAGGCATGAGGATTCCTTTGAGGATCCCGAAGAAGTACTTAAAAGCGGAGCGGCGGTTTTTCTGGCGATCGGCGAAGGTAAGGCCGACGCTTTCTGCATTGCAGGACCGTCGGAGGGTGACGCATGGGAAATATACGGATTATTCACTGCCGGGCAAATGCGGAATAAAGGCGCCGGAAAAGCTGTGTTTGATGCGGCAATGGAACACGCCGCGGGCAGCGGGGCAAAAAAACTGATTATAAGATGTGCCGGCGGCCGGAAGGAGGCGCTTCATATCTTTGAGGGCTCCGGCTTCAGAAAGGCAGAATGCCCGGAAGCCGGAGCAGACAGCCGGGAGATCGTTTATGAAAAAAATATTTTCCGCCCAATGAGACGTTTCAGACAGCAGATAACCCGGGATGAGTGTATTCGTATTCTGAAGGAGGAGCCAAGGGGCGTGCTTTCCGTGACCGGCGACAACGGGTATCCATACGGAGTGGTCCTTGACCACTGGTATTGCGAGGAAGATGGAAAGCTGTACTTCCATGGCGCAAAGACCGGACATAAGCTGGACGCCATTCGTAAGAATGACAAAGTAAGCTATCTTGTCTGGGACAAGGGTTACAGGAAAGAGGGCGAGTGGGCGCTCAACATAAAAAGCGTATCTATCTTTGGCAGAATGAAGCTTGTGACAGATGAAGAGAAGGCCAGGGAGATATGTACATGTCTATGCAGAAAATTCACTGACGATGAAGAATATCTGCAGAAGGAGCTTAAATCTGCACTTCCAAGAGTGCAATGTCTGGAGCTTACCATCGAACATATGAGTGGAAAACTGGTCAACGAATCATGATGATCAGATGATCAGAAAGACATGGCCCACATCAAAGATTCCCCGGAAGGCAGGAGCCTTCCGGGGAATCTTTGTCTTGTCAGAAGAAATCACGCGGGTCTTCTCACACTGAGATAAACTTATTTTTTGCTTATCTTCCTGTACTGCAGCGGGGTCACTCCGTAAAGGGACCGGAATGCGTTGATAAATCTTCTGCTGTCAGAGAAACCGTTCCTGACAGCGGCAGCTGCTATACCGACCGTATCGGTATAATATGCCGAAAGAAAGGTTCCGGTCAGTGCAACAATTATGTTTGCGCTGCAGTCGCCAAGTCCGTAAGAAAACTTTTCCCGGAACGTTAGTTTTTTGCTCTGTGTTTTCCTCATACTTTATCAAGTGTTTTTAAGCACAATTATAGTTTTCGGAGATATAATTGCAATGGTATAAAGTGCTGCGCGGAAAATTTAATAGTTTCCAAAAGTAACCATGGTTACTCTAAAGTGCGTACTTGTGAAAGAGAGAAAGATTGAATATAATTTTTTACTATTTAAAGTTAAAAACTTCCCACATGACATTTCTGAAGCAGTCTGATCATG
>DFHP01000009.1 GCA_002371335.1 Eubacterium sp. UBA3720 | reverse complement strand
TACAGTACGAGTCTTTCCGGATCCCGCTCGTGTCAACCCTGTGATACAACTTTTTTCAATTTTTTTCTCCGGGGGTCTCCCACCCCTGATCATAATGTATCGATTCTAAATAACTCTTACCGTTTCCTATTACCAGATACCACTTACCGTCCCGTTCGACCATCGCCTGATTCTTTTCTTCTTCGGTTAGGTTCAGGTCAGGAGCTTCAATTATTTTTGAATCTACATAATGTAGATTCTTAAGGCTAAATTGTTCTTCCTCATCATACTGTGTTAATATCACTTCAGCGTCCAAGACAACTATAGCGTATGGGCAATTATATAATAGCTTTATTGCGTTAATGTGATGTTCTACTCCACCTTGATCCTTGCACACAATATTAGCATTACAGCCAATAGTTATCTGATAATTCCCTGTAGTAAAATCCTTAAAGATGCTGACTGCTATACTATGTCTTAGTGCCTCGCTTTCTTTATCGAAGTATTGTCCTTTTGCAACATTTCGATTTCCTTTCATAAACTCAAGATTGCATATTCTACAATCCATATGGTTATTATTCATATGCTCAACGATAAATCCTTTTTCTGTCATTTCTTTGAGCATATCTTCGCCGTACCATTTAGCCATGATGTATCGATGCAGGCCCCCTCCCAAAGTAGCATTATAAGGATACCCGTTATTCAGCGACCATGTATGTGATGTTATTTCATCATAATAATCGCTCCTATATGTGGTGAGTGCTAGCTGATCCCACCCTTCTCTCATAATCGTTATTTCGTCATTATGAACACTAAATGTATTTTTACTTTTTCTAGGCATATATCTCAATCCTCTTCTTTAACGTCCATTTATTCTTTAATCCAGTCCCCCATCAGCAATGTGAGACCGTCTGCTGTCATACCCATATCAGTCTCCAACCCACGAGAATCAACATCAAAATACTGCTTTATTACTGTATGAAGCGCCATGCCAATATCAAACTGCAACGACCTCCGTTTCCTTGGATCCAATGCCAGGAACTGCTCCTTTGAGATATTATTGATTAGCAGCGTGTTCAACAAATACTCAGCATAATCGATATTCTCTGTCTCATGTTTGGAATATGGAAATCTGTCGGTCTTTGTCCATAGATAATGAGTCAATTCCGGACTCTTTAACGAGTCCTTCATTTCCTCAAATCTGCGGTCATATTCTCCAGATAAATAAGTTGGATCCACATCAAGGAAACGACCAATACGATCCAGGAGATCAGGCTGCATCTCTCCTGACGTCAGACATCTCTGTATCGTTTTGCCGCTTCTATCTATTTCCGGCACTTCTCCAAGGCTTTCAACCGTATACCCTTTTTCTCTTATTATTCTCAAAAAGCAATCCCTGCTTATTTGAACCTTCTCTGTTTTTTTATTCGCCATCCTCTTGCTCCGGACATTATTGAGCATTATTGCCAGTTGTAACAGACATTATTGTCTGGTAGTATGATAACAGAAACAACAGCAGATATCAAGTCCCTTTATCTACTGAAACCTACAACCTACAGAAAGAAGAGGTATTAATCCATGACAAACATCGATTGTATTGAAAACCAGATACCCGTCAACCTTGCAGAATCCAGCTTCCGAATCGTAACAGATCGGATGAAGGAAGCAACTGATAGCCTCTATCATACTTCCAAAGAGAAATATGATCTTAAGGCAAGACTCATCGAAGAAGCAGATGATATGACCACAAAGGAAAAACTTGACGCCCTAGATCAGAATTATGACCGTCATAATCAAGAAGTATGGCAAGGTATTGTTATTTTCGGCGTACTCAGTCTCTCCATCATAGGAATCGCTGCTGGAAATCCTTCTATCGTCAAGAATATCCGTCGGCTTGTTGCATAAAAACTATGCCCACAGAGTCAAGACCGATTCTGTGGGCAAATGTAAAAATCGGGATGCCCTCAGACACCCCGATGCTTCATCACTTCTTAAATTTCCACCGTATCTCAATCTTCTGCCCCGGCCAGACAAGAACCTTATCCACAAACGCTTCTGTCAGTTCTCTCGTAAGATGGTCTGCCTGGATTTCTCCCATGCTAACAGATAATCCGTTCGGCATGGCATCCGCCTCATCTTCAAGCTTCTCCACAGCTTCCTTCTGCATCCGGATCTTCTCATTCAGCCGCTCTTCCAACTGTTCATACATCTGCTTCTGTTGAAGGAAGGTATCCTTCTCCGTCATTCCAGCCTTGTAAGCTTCAAAGGACTCCCGCTGGTCCTCATATAGCTGCTCCAGGGACCGTTCCATCTCTTTCAGCTGCTTCTGCGCATCATGTATCTTGCCCTGCTGCCTTTCCTTCCGTTCCTCACAGATACTATCCGATTCTACTTTCAGATCAAATTCCTTCTGCAGTGCTGACAGCACAGCAGTCTCGATATCTACATCAATGATGGAATTCCTGTCATGCTTATGGTTGATGTTGAAGTAAGTAAAAGCGCATTCATACTTCGGTCTGCCGTTGTTTGCGTGCCGCATATTATGGCCACAGATTCCACACTCCACCATTCCGGACAGGCAATGCTTCGGATATACTCTCTTCACTTTCTTATTGCTCTGAAGACGCTTCTGTGCTTTATCAAAATCCTTCTGGCTGACAAGCGGCTCATGCATGTTTTTAACGACCTTCCACTCATCCGGATTAAGGATCTTCTTATCATTTCCGCCTACCGATTCCTGTTCGTACTTGTGATACACCACATGTCCCAGATAAGTCTGGTTACAGAGCATCCTTCGGACACATACCGTTGTCCAAAGGAGCGTTGCATTGTGGCGGATATATCCGTTCCCGATTTTCCTTTTCAGGTGGATGGACGGAGCCACGATCCCATCATCATTCAATCCCTGGGCGATCTTGTAAATTGCCTTGCCTTCCAGATACTCCCGATAAATCCGCTTAACGATCTCCGCCGCCTCATCATCCACGATCAGATGACCCTTCTTCTCTGGATCTTTCTTATAACCATATGTTGCAACGGAAGCCGTGTAGTTTCCCTTCGCCTTACGTGCCGCCAAAGAGGATTTCACCTTCTGCGACAGATCCTCACTGTAGAAATCATAGAGGATTCCCTTGAACGCTACATCAATCTCTCCAATACCACCGGCAAAATCCTTACTGTCATAATTGTCATTGACCGCAATAAATCTGACACCCATAAACGGAAAAATCTGTTCCAGGTATTTCCCTGTTTCCAGATGATCTCTGGAAAAGCGGCTGATATCCTTCACAACGATACATGCTATCTTCTGCGCCTTCACCATATCCAAAAGTTCCTGCATCCCCGGACGATTCATATTCTTCCCGGTATATCCATCATCCTTAAACTCCAGGACTTCCATTTTCTTTAGTTCTGGAATAGCGCGGATATGCTTATGAAGGAACGCCCTCTGATTGGAGATACTGTTGCTTTCATCACGGATATATTCATCTTCTTTTGAAAGCCTCATATATAATGCCACCTTCTTCATATCTTCTTCGCCCCTTTCACGTAGCTTCCATCTACAGGTTTGAACTTGCGGTCAAAATTCCATTCAATCGTAAATTTTCCACTATGCTTTATGGTGATCTTCCTGATCAGAGTCACCAGAATATCCTTGTCCGGCTTCCTCTTACCATTCACGCGGTACAGAGCCTCAATGCCGCGAGTAAAATCATTCCAATCCTTACGGATTTCGGACTCTTTGTCTTCCGCTGCGGAAAGCCGCTCCCTGAGTTTCGCCATCTTCTTTTCAGATGATTTCTGGTATGCAGTCATTTCCTCACGGTTGATCTCTCCAACACCAAATCTTCCATGCATCTCGAAGTCCTCGTATTCCAGTGTGGAGATTTCCGCCTGGATCTTCTTCACCCGGTTCTGTGCAGGCTTTATTTTCTTTTCAGCTTCCTCCCTGCACCAGTCTGTCGTGATTCCCTTTTCAGAAAAAAGCTGCACCTGCATTTTCAAGGCTTCCATCACGACCTTATCAAGCATCTTCTCCATAATGTTCACGCTGCAGTATCCCTGATTGGACAGGTCATATGTATTACAGCACTGGTAGAAGTATGTCCGGCTGGTATCTGATTCCTGCCTTCCCATTCGTGAATTAAACCGGAGGCGTTTCCCGCACTCACCGCAGAACAGAAGGCCTGCATATTTGTCCTGCTTCTTCGATACTCCGGCACCACGGTCTGAGGAGAATGTGCTGTCTTTCACCTTCTTCTCAAACTTTGCCCTCACACGGTCATATTGTTCGCGGCTGACAATAGGTTCATGGGCATTTTCAGTTATGACCCATTCATCCTTATCCGTAAAATGCCGTTTCTCATTCTCATACAGCCTTGACCGCCGCCTGCCATGGACAAGGTTTCCAATATACTCTTCCTTGCGGAGAATGTTGGCTATGGTTCCGATATGCCAGATATGCACCTCATCTCCTTCTTCCTGATACAGATGCCCCGTCTTCAGGTACTGCCCCGGAATGGAAAGATTCCGCCTTTGCAGTTCCAGCGATATTTCCCGGACAGACATCCCATCATCCGCCATCTGGTATATATCCCTTACTACCTCTGCCGCCGGTTCATCAATCAGGAAGTGCCTGAGCGGATCTTTGTCATCCACCACATACCCATACGGTGCATTGCTGCCGGTGAACTTTCCCCGCTCCACTTCCTGTCTGCGGACTGTAGAAACCCTCTTGGAAACATCCTTTGCGTACATATCGTTGACCAGATTCTTCAGTGCGATCTCCAAGGTTTTATTCTCATTGCAGGCCGCATCTGTATCAAAATGATCATTGACGGATATAAACCGGACGCCCAGGAATGGAAGGATAATCTCAATATAATTCGTAGTTTCAAGATAATCCCTTCCGAACCGGGACAGATCCTTTACAAGGATACAGTTGATTTTTCCCGACCGGACGTCATCCATCAGTCTGTTAAAATTCGGCCTCTCAAAATTTGTGCCGGAGAAACCGCTGTCAGCATACTCGAACGCTTCTATTATTTCCGGATGCTTATTCACATACCCATGCATGATATCAAGCTGAGTCTGGATTGAATTGCTCGGCCTCTCATTTATCTCCACAGATAATCTTGCATACAGTCCCGCCCTGAAGGATTTCTCCGGAGCAGCCTGAATCTGATCAGAAGCAGATGCAACAGCGTTATATCGATTTGCCCTTCTTGCCATTTACACAGCCTCCTTCCACCCGTAATTGATACCGTCATTGATACGGACAACCTTATCGATAACTGCGTCATACTTCGTGACGATTTCCAGCTTCATTCCCTCAAATACAAGAATCCTGTCAATGAAGGTTACCAGCGCCGTCCGGCTGAGTCCTGAAATGTTCATTTCTCCCTGGATCTCTTCCAGCTGAACCCCAGAAGCAATCTTTCCGTCATAGATATCCCTGATAACCCTTTCCTGTTCTTCGATTGCTTCCTGCAGAGCCATTTCCCTGTTTGTATATTCCTCACGGTACCGATTGAACTGGTTTTCGTTGATGATGCCTTCCTTCAGATCCTGATACAGTGAAGATTTCAATGTGCTGCACCTGAGAAGTTCTTCCTTCAGTTTTACAATATCCTTGTCATGCTCAGCCGCTGCCTCGAATCCGATTTCCAAAAAATCAATGCTCTGGGACATTTTTCTGGCATTCGCCAGTTTGTCGATATGGTCACGAAGGAAAGCCTCAACCGCTTCCTTCAGATCATCCTCGCAGATAGAATGCCGGCTGCATTCTTTATTCCTATTGTAGTTAGAGCAGATATAATGAGCGCTTCGTTCACGGTTCCTGCTGTCAACTCGCCTCACCATGCTCTTTCCGCAGTCACCGCAGAAAAGCATTCCGGCAAATAAAGATATACCGCCATCAGGTGCCTTAATCGTATCCCTGTCCATCATCAGCTGCACAGAATCAAATGTCTCACGACTGACAATCGCCTTATGGGTATCCTCAATTCGGATCCATTCATCCTTAGGTCTGCGGATCTCTTTTCTCACCTTATAGCTGACCCTCGCCCTTTTGCCCTGTGCCAGGACGCCGGCATACACTTCATCCTTCAATATCCTGATCACCGTCTGGGAAGACCAAAGAGCCTTCCTGCCACTCTTAAATCCAGTAGTGAACTTCTGTCCCTGCTTCTTCTTGTATTCCAGAGGTGAAAGCACTCCCTCGTCATTCAGCCTCTGTGCTATCGCGTTGGCGCTCATTCCCTCCAGCTTATCTGCAAATATGGAAGCCACAATTTTTGCCGCATAATCATCCGGAACCAGAAGATTCTTGTTATCCGCAGACTTCTTGTAGCCATATGGTGCAAACGCCCCGATAAACTCACCTTTCTCCCTCTTGATTTCCTGACTGGAACGCACCTTTGTGGAAATATCCCTGGAAAAGTTGTCGTTCGTCAGAGCCTTGATAGGCATGACGATATGCGTTTCCGATCCGTCAGCCGTAAGCGTGTCATAATGATCGTTGATTGCTATGAAACGGATTCCTTTCGCCTTGAATGTTTTTGCGATATATGTTCCAGTCTCTATCCTCTCACGTCCGAAGCGGGACAGATCCTTTACAACAATACAGTCTATCTTTCCTGCATCCACATCCGCCATCATCCGCTTCATTTCAGGTCTGTCAAAGTTCGTACCGGTAAAACCATCATCTACATAGGTATCCACCAGCTTTAGGTCAGGATTCTTTTCAAGGAAGTTCTCAACGATCATCCTCTGGTTCGTAATACTGTTGCTCTCAGATTTATCAAGACCGTCAACATCCAGATCGCCTTTAGACAGCCTCAGGTACATCGCTGTCCTGTATATCTCTTTTCTCAACTTCATCAGATTCTCCTTTAATATCTCAGTGAAGCAACCCGTTCCGCATAAAGGATCATCAGATCAGTGACAGACTTATCTCCGAAAGTCGTTCTTACCATGAACTTCCCGTACTTTGTCCAGTCTCCACTGATCCGCCTTTTCTCCCGAACCACTTCATTTTTCTTCGTTTCTTTCCCTTCCTGCATGATCTGCCTCCTTCGCAAAAAAGACAGCCATATAAGAAACCGCTCTCCATGAGGAACAAGATACATACATAAACGGAATGCCCGCGGGCATAGTCCCATTCGCTTATGTACGGAGATTTCCACTCCATCCTGTTCAACATGGACAGCGGTCCCGTACTGGCTGCCATATCAAACCCTGTCTCTGGATCGCATTGGCTGGATGCGTCTGAAGGAGACATTACCAATATAACGCGCCTCCAGACAAAAATCCGTGCCATAATTTGAAAACCATTATCTTGTCCTGATCAGTTCCTTTAATCTGTCATTCAGTGATGGACCATCATCCGTGTAAACGCATCTGACTTCCACTCCGCCTACCATAAAATGATCCAGGCTGCCTATCCTTTTCTCATAATCCTGGACACGCTCTTCACCCTGAAGCTTCCTATTGACCTTTATCTTTGTGATATCCTTTAATTCTTCCACGGCAAAATCCTCCTTCTAATGTTCAAAGGAGATTTCACCGCCCATTTTCTGACTTTCGGGCAAAAAAAATCTGCAGCCATCCATAAAGGACAACTGCAGATACCTGATTAGTAACTACATTTACATTTTTCTGGTTATCAGGATGCTATACCTACCACCTATTCCGAAGATAATGTTCCATACAGTCTTCAAGAGTAAGATCCGTATCAGAGAATTCAACCTTTACCACCACATCCCCGCACTTGTAACAATACGGGTTCTTGATCTGACGGATAAAATCTTTGATCCTCTCTTCCTTTGGAAGTGTACGGTCAATATGAACATCTCTGATATCCACAAGATCTTCACGTCTCACGGTTCGTATATCCACCGCTTTCATCTCTTCCAGCGTCATCAATAAGCATCGCCTCCTTCCATTGCAGATTTAGGTCGAATAAATAGGACTAAGTCTGATTCGCCGCCTGTTTACACAGCCTCCGACTTGAGCAATTCCATAATAACGTAGTTCTTAATAACTTTCAGTGACATAAAAACAAATGGCGGTAGCTTCATTTACCAAACCCCGACTTATTTGATGATGCTTGTTTTTCCTTTTCTTCTGCTTCAATCTCTGCCAAAACCTCATGTCCATATTTCCGAATCATCTTTGCGATAAATGCAGCGCACTTTTCCATGTTCCTGTGGTTCACAGAATCTAATTGGGCACGCCGTTCTTCATTTCTTGCCCTTATTTCATCTTCCATCATACTGCTTCCTTTCCTGTCTTTCTTTTGCTTCGATTTTCGCCAAAACCCTATCTCCATATTTTCGGAACATCCTCGCCATGAACTCCGCGGCAATAATCATGTTCTGTCTGGACTTTTCATCATCCTCAGGCATTTCAACTTCAATACCGTTCTTCATAAATGTCGTCATCGGCGGCACCTCCCTTCACCAGTAAGATGCCTTTAATCGTATCGCGTGTCAGACTGGTTTTCAGTGACAAATAAAAAAATGGCTGGCAGAGAAACATATCTCCACCAGCCGTCATTCTTAAATCCTACGGACGAAATCCAACGAAATCCATCCTATTCCGCTCTTCAGCCTTCCCCATCCAGCCTTAGAGCCCTTTCCTGCTCTCACTTCCATGATCGTGTACACACCGATCGGAATAAACTGAATCCTATCATAATCCGTCCCCGGTCCTTTCCTGATATTCAGATCACAAATACTGACCTTTACCAGAAACGACACCTTCACCGCAGGCTCGGCAGCCTTCGGCTCATACACAACCTTGCCGTCTGCATCGAACACCTTATATCCCGGATTCTGATCCGCGCACTTCTTCGCGTTATCAAGAATCTTATATGCTCCCTTCTGGCTCTTGGCATCCGCCCAGGACTTCCTAACACGATACCAGCGGATAACTTCTCCGTCGGAATCCTTCGCATCGTACTGAGTCAGTTTCCACTTCTCGATGATGGAACAAAGCTTCTCCATGTAAGTCAGGCTTGTTGCGTATCCGCCATCCTTGATGATCTGGACTGCCTTCTTATAATCCGTGCATCCCTTCAGCCCATCATACCTCAATTTGATGCCGTTCATCGCTCCAAGCAGATAAGCGGAATGGTCAGCAATGGATTCCTCAATGCAGGGATACTTCCGGAAGTCAGCCGTAATTGTCTCATAGCTTCCGTCCGTGTGCTGTTCCTGTGTCTTCTTCGTGTACTTACTCTTGCCGTCCCAACTGGATCCGCTCCAAGTGTTACCGGACAGGCTGCATTTCATCCCGAAGATATTATTGGCATTCTGAGCAAGATCCGACTTCCCATATCCGGATTCCAGGATGAACTGAGCCAGCGATACCGATGCTAGGATACCACTCTTCTTCTGGTCAGCCGTGAACAATGCACCTACCTTCTTGATAGCATCCACCTCGGACAGATTCTTCAGGACTGAAGCCTGAGTACCGGAATTCACGACAGACGCATTTTCCTTCAACAGCTCCGCAACATCATTTCGTACACTGTCCATATTCTTACCGAATTTCGGAAACCAATGCAGCACATCACCGTGATTACTTCCAAGTCCCAGCTTGTAGCTGTCCGCATGACAGAGAATCGCAGGAACCTTCACGCCGTTAAATGTTACGCTGCCTTTCGGATCAATGCCAAACATCCTGCAAAGATAAGCGGTCAACTCACAGGCTTCCTTATAGGCCTTGCTGAAATAATCTGCATCCGTAAGCCCGTCCTCGCAGATCTCAAACTGAATCCACGCATTATTACAGGAACCCTTTGCTCCGGCGCCACAACCCCAGGGCTTATAATCCCAGGGCATCGTCTGAACCGCAGCCACCGTTCCGTCAGCCAGTTTCCCAATCCAGGCATTCAGTCCTGCCTGGTGCTTTATATGATTCCAATCATTCCCGTAAGCATTCTTTCCGATCAGCTTGATCAGCGCATCCTTGTCCGGTGCATTATCGTCTGGCTGCACATATCTTTTCAGCGTAGGATTATTCGCCCCGGTACTGTGCCAGAGGATTCCCTTCACCTGCATCTTCCCTGTTCCCTTGTAACAGGTGCTCTGCGTCATCATGCAGACAAGAGGATTGTTCTTCTCACTGTACTTCATCATCGCCACCATCCTTTTTCTCATCTTCCTTCTCAGCTCTGTCATGGAGCTGCTCCAACACCTTGTGCAATTTCGTAGGAATCGGAAGTCCCAGATATGCTGCGTTCTCCACCAGCGACAAGCCTTCATTGGAGATATAGAAGAAAATGATCGCCGTTCGGAGCACGCTGCCGCTCCCTATCACCTGTGTATCAAGCAGGTGTCCGATGCCGACCAGCGCAAAGATCAGAACCTTCCTGCAAATTCCTTTGAACCCCACGGCACTCGACAGCTTCTTATCCGCCAC
>DFHP01000045.1:5181-9268 GCA_002371335.1 Eubacterium sp. UBA3720 | reverse complement strand
CACGATGGGGAATCTTCCTTTCGGTGGTTCTGCTGATTTATGCCGCCGTTCGTAAAGCTCCAATGGGGAAGGGCGTTTTCGCAATTGCAGGGCTGCTGCCAAAAACGATCAATCAGATCGTTTCCTGTTCCTATGATGGGATTCTGGTTGGGGCAGTTTTTGTTTTTATCGCCTATACGCTTTATCTCATATATGAAGAGAGGACTACGGTCGTCGATTTGATGATTGTAGTATTCAGTGCCTGGTTTATTGCATGTAATAAAGGCGGTGTTTATATTCCCCTTGCCTTTTTACTGCTCGTATTACCTTTTTTCAAGAATATCAAAAGGAAGCTCTGGGCAAAGATTTCCCTGGCAATTATCATTTCCTCCTTTGCGGTAATTCTGCTTAAATTTGTACCCAGATTCGCAGGCATGTTCTCAAAGGCTTCCGGTATGGCGCAGAGAAGTGAGGGCGGCCAGACACTATATACAGTTTCTGATTTTATCCTGAATCCAGGCAAATTGGTCAGGATATTAGATAATACCTTTGTCACAAAGGGGCAGAACCTTTTTGGAGACATGATTGGCGGATCAATGGGACAGCGTACTATGGAGGCGGGCTGGATCATCATCATTGCCTACTTGTTTTTACTGCTTCTGGCTGTAATTATAAGTCAAAATGATACTATTACTTTCAATAGATTTCAGAAGATACTCGTGATCATCATTACTGTGGCCGGTGCCGGCCTGGTTGCTCTGTCTATGCTGATTGGTTGGACAGAAAATACCAGTGATACAGTTCAGGGACTGCAGGGAAGGTATTTTCTTCCATATCTGATTTTGCCGGTTCTGTGTGTCCGAAATCGAAAAATTATCCGTACAGGTAACTCAGACAATCAGTCTTTAATCTGGGCTGCAGGTGTTTTATTGTTTGCAGCATTTCTGTGTTTGATGTGCAGTACGTTCTATTGTGAAGGTATTCAGCTGTAACTTGGGTTATAAACCGGCTTTCGGACGGTTATGCAGGTAGATAAAAGAGGCCGGGGTTAAGAGCGGCATAAGTAGATTGTATTGAATAACGATAAAAAAATATTAAAAAATTATCTATATAATGTTTCCTATCAGATTGTCATGACAATTCTTCCCCTGGCGACAATCCCGTATCTGACAAGGGTGTTGGGCTCATACAATCTGGGAATTGCCAGGTATACAGAATCTGTTGTGCAGATTCTGACAGTATTTGGCCTTCTCGGGCTGGTCTGGTATGCAAACCGTGCCGTTGCATACAATAGACAGAACATAGAGCGCTTGACAATCTGTTTCTGGGAAATCTTCCTGATGCGAGTGATACTGCTGGCAAGCACATTGGTTGTGTTTGCCCTTCTTGCGGTGCATTCCGAATACAAGGAGATATATCCCATTTATAGTTTTTATATCGTGGGCACATTTTTGGACATCAGCTGGTTCTTTACCGGAATCGAAGAGATGAAGCCGGTTGTGATCAGGAACTATGTTGTCAGGATTATTTCGACGATCCTGCTGTTTGTATTGGTGCGAAGCAGGGATGATCTGTTAACATATGTATGGCTGATCAGCCTGACCATTTTCGCAAATTCACTCCTGATGTTTCCTTTTTTAAAGTCGAAGCTGACCACAATTCCTTTTCGGAGTATACGGGTGTTCCGTCATTTTCTTCCGGCTCTTGCTATTTTTCTGCCACAGGCAGCAAGTCAGATTTATGTTCAGTGTGATAAGGTACTGATTAAATATTTATTAAAAGATCCGTCTTATATTTCATTCTATACAGAGAATGAGAAAATAGCGAAAATGCCGATCGTCCTTGCCACAGCTTTGTCTACCGTTCTGATGCCGCGCATAGCCTTTGAATTCAGCAGTGGACATAAGGAAAAAGTTGCTAAATATATCAGAAAGGCTTTTTTATGCACTCTTCTGGTGCTCGCGCCATGTTGTACCGGCCTGATTGCTGTTGCCAGGAATTTCGTACTGCTGTTCCTTGGGAATGAATTCTCGCAGACCTATCCGGTACTGATAGCCTTTTGTCCGATCATGATTTTTATCGGCTTCAGCAACGTGACAGGAATACAGTATCTGGTTGCTTTGGACCGGACCCGGGAGCTGACCATTTCCTATGTGGCAGCAGCTATAATTAATCTTGTCGTTGACTGTATCCTGATTCCTGTGGCAGGCCTGTTTGGAGCGGTGGCAGGAACTCTTCTTGCGGAAATCCTTGTTTTCTTCATTCAATATCTGTTTATGAAAAAGGATTTGGGCAGCTTTCATATGTCCGGGATGATTTTCAGGATTATGACAGCGTCAATTATAATGGGACTTGTCACAGGCGCAATGAACCTTCTTCCTGTTGAACCTCTTGTGCAGCTTTTACTTCAGGTGATAACAGGAGTATTGATTTATGCAGCGTTGATGTATTGGAGTGGAACGATATCTAAAATACTAAAGGAGTAATTAAAACAAAATGGGTGCATGCAGGATTTCGGTTGCCATGTGTACATATAATGGCGAGAAATACATCGAAGAGCAGATCACCAGTATCCTGAATCAAAACCGTCCGGTGGACGAGATCGTAATTGGCGATGACGGTTCTGTCGACGCAACTTTGGAGATTGCCGAAAGGACACTGTCGCAGAGCAGTGTAGACTGGAAGATTATACGAAATGAAAAAAACCTTGGGTATCGTAAAAATTTTGAAAATGTGATACGTCATACCCGGGGGGAGATCGTGTTCCTTTGCGATCAGGATGATGTATGGCTCCCGGAGAAGACGGAGGTCATGATGTCCGTTATGGAGGAAGACCCTTCCTGCCTCCTGGCCTTTTCTGATGCCTTCCTGACAGATGGAAATTTGAATATAAAGGAAGGGTCGCTCTGGGATGCTGTCTGTTATAATGAAAATAAAGGTCGGTTCGACAACTGGATGGATTTGTTTTTCAGCGGATATTATGTAACCGGGGCAGCCTGCTGTTTTCGTAGAGAACTTTTTGAAATGTGTGCTCCATTCTCGGAAATCTGGGTTCATGACGGATGGCTGGCGATACATGCCGCTCTATATGGAAGCCTGAAGGATGTTCCGGAAAAACTGGTTTATTACAGGCAGCATGAAAAGAATCAGATTGGAGCTTCTGCAAATCAAAGCCTGACAGATAAGGTATCTGCCAAGCTCCGTGTTTTAAAAGCAGGTGTCGACGAACAGATTCTTCTGCATACTGGCAGCAGAGACCGCTGGATGGAATTCTATCGGCTGCGAAAAAACGATATGCCGGATGCTGTCCGCAAAAAAGCGGCGACTGCAGTCCGGGTGCATCAGAAACTGAGCAGGCTGCCGGAGTACTCCCTGTTGAAGAGCATCAAAACAGTTCGTTACTGTAAAAAGAAAGGGTATTATACGGCTTTTTATAAACGGGGAAAAGGATGTATGTATGGGGATATGCTGTTCCTGTCAGCATATCAGAAGGCAAAGTAAAAGCAGCATTCAAATAAGAAAGGGAATTAAAATGACTATTATTGTGACCGGAGGAGCCGGATTTATTGGAAGCAACTTTGTGTTTTACGAGATGGACAAACATCCGGAAGACCGTATCGTCTGTGTGGATAAGCTGACCTACGCAGGCAATCTTTCCACCCTTGCACCTGTGATGGATCATCCGGGATTCCGATTTGTCAAACTGGATATCTGTGACCGCGAAGGCGTATACCGTCTTTTTGAGGAGGAAAAGCCGGATATCGTCGTCAATTTTGCTGCGGAGTCTCATGTAGACCGCTCTATCGAAAACCCGGAGATTTTCCTGCAGACCAATATCATCGGCACTTCTACGCTTATGGATGCCTGCAGAAAGTATGGCATTTCCCGCTATCATCAGGTCTCGACGGATGAAGTTTACGGAGATCTTCCCATCGACAGACCGGACCTGTTCTTTACTGAGGAGACACCGATCCATACCAGCAGTCCCTACAGCAGCTCCAAGGCTTCCGCGGATCTTCTGGTCCTTGCCTATCACAGGACATACGGACTCCCTGTATCCATCAGCCGTTGTTCCAATAACTATGGACCCTATCATTTCCCGGAGAAG
>DFHP01000045.1:0-5103 GCA_002371335.1 Eubacterium sp. UBA3720 | reverse complement strand
CATTTCCCGGAGAAGCTCATCCCTCTGATGATCATCAATGCACTCCATGACAAGCCCCTGCCCGTTTACGGAGAGGGTCTGAATGTACGCGACTGGCTCTATGTCGAGGATCACTGCAAGGCAATCGATCTGGTCATGCGCAAGGGACGTGTTGGGGAGGTCTACAATATCGGCGGTCACAACGAGATGAAGAATATCGATATCGTCAAGCTGATCTGCAAAGAACTCGGCAAGCCTGAGAGCCTGATCACTTATGTGACAGACCGCAAGGGGCATGATATGCGCTACGCGATCGATCCCACAAAGATCCATAATGAGCTTGGATGGCTGCCCGAGACTATGTTTAAAGACGGTATTAAGAAGACCATTCGCTGGTATCTTGACAACCAGGCATGGTGGCAGCCGATCATTGACGGTGATTACCAGAATTATTACGAAAAGATGTATGGCAACAGGTAAACAGCCTGCAATGGCTCGAAAACTGACTGACAGCATTATTTTTAATCATGTCAGGGTGAGGAAAGAAAGGTTAGAACCCAATGAAAGTATTGGTAACCGGAGTGGGTGGACAGCTTGGCCACGATGTGATGAATGAATTGAACCGGAGAGGACACGAGGGGATCGGAAGTGATCTGGCCCCTGTGTATTCCGGAATACAAGATAATACTGCTGTGACAACAATGCCCTATGTTTCACTGGATATTACCGACCGTGATGCGGTTTTTGGCGCGATACGGGAAAGCCGTCCGGATGTTGTTGTCCACTGTGCGGCCTGGACTGCTGTAGATTTGGCAGAGGACGATGACAAGAAGGGAAAAGTGAGCCTGATCAATGTGCAGGGAACGCGGAACATAGCGGATGCATGCAAAGAAGCCGGCTGCGCCATGGTATATATCAGCACAGACTATGTTTTTGACGGACAGGGCACAGAACCATGGAAACCGGAGTGCACAGACTACCATCCCCTGAATTATTATGGATGGACCAAGCTGGAAGGCGAAAAAGCGGTTTCGGACGTTCTTGAAAAGTACTTCATTGTCAGGACGGCATGGGTTTTTGGACTGAACGGCAATAATTTTATCAAGACCATGCTTCAGGTGGGAAAAAAGTACGACACTGTCAGGGTGGTAAATGATCAGGTCGGGACGCCCACTTATACCATCGACCTTGCCCGGCTTCTGGTCGATATGATCGAGACAGAAAAATACGGGTATTATCATGCTACCAATGAAGGCGGTTATATCTCCTGGTATGAATTTGCCTGTGAGATTTTCCGTCGGGCGGGCTATGCGACAAATGTAGTGCCCGTGACCACACAGGAATATGGTCTGTCAAAAGCTGCGCGTCCCTTTAACAGCCGCCTTGACAAATCAAAGCTGACAGAGTGTGGATTCACACCCCTTCCTGTCTGGCAGGATGCTCTTGACAGATATCTTAAAAAACTGCTTGATTCTTAAGTTGGCGCATTTAGAGATGGAGGATAAAAGTGGGACAGATCAGTGTAGAAAAGACGGCAATTGAAGGACTTTATGTTATCGAACCTACCGTTCATGGAGATGAACGCGGGTATTTTATGGAAACATACAATCAGAATGATATGCATGAAGCCGGATTGGATATGGTCTTTGTGCAGGATAATCAGAGCATGTCGACCAAGGGTGTGCTCCGTGGACTGCATTTCCAGAAGCAGTTTCCGCAGGGGAAGCTTGTGCGCGTGATCAAAGGCGAGGTTTTTGACGTGGCAGTGGATCTTCGCTCCGGCAGCCCCACTTTTGGAAAGTGGTTCGGCCTCGTTTTATCGGAGGAGAATAAGAAGCAGTTTTATATCTCCGAGGGGTTTGCGCATGGATTCCTTGTTTTGAGCGAGACCGCTGAGTTCTGCTATAAGGTGACGGATTTTTACCATCCCGGCGATGAGGGCGGACTTGCCTGGAATGATCCTGACATCAATATCGACTGGCCTCAGATCCGTGGAGAGTATCTCGGTACGGCTGACAGTGAGGGCTATGTAATGGAGGATGGTACTCCGCTGAATCTGAGTGAGAAGGATAAAAAGTGGGGAGGACTCGCGGAAACATTTCACTTTTGAGGGATAATAATCAATGAGTGACAGAGTATTGGTAAGCGTGATCATGCCGGTCTATAATTCGGAGGCCTATCTTGAAAATGCGGTTGAAACTGTTCTGCGTCAGGACTTTGACGGCTTCGAACTGATAGTTGTCGATGACGGATCTCCCGATGAGAGTGGAAAAATCTGTGATAGAATTGCACAGAAGGACAGCCGGGTGGTCGTGATCCATAAACCGAACGGCGGTATCTGCTCTGCCAGAAATGCGGGGCTTGATCGTGCCAGAGGAAAGTATATAGCATTTTGTGACAACGATGACGAATATCTGCCGGGATTAATTTCTGAAAACTACGCGCTTGCAGAGCGGGAGAACGCGGATCTGGTGAGATTCTGCAGGTCAAAGACGGAAACATATAACGGGAAGGTTGTCACGGAAACAACAACAGGAGGCTTTTCTCTGCAGACGATCAGATCAGTAGAAACCGGACGCAAGTATGGGGAAATCAAAAGAGCGAGGTCCGGGGTTTGGACCGGTATGTATAAAAAGGAATTCCTGGACAAACATGGAATCCGGTTTGACGAAAGCATGCGTTTCGGATACGAAGATGTCATGTTTAATCTGTCATGTTACGAAGCAGGCGGCACAATTGTGTTAAATCCAGGTGTTTATTACCGCTGGCTGCAGAGGCTGGAGCATAGTACAACCGGTAAATATTCGGAAAATGTGTATGATTCGATTGTCAAATGTCTGCACAAGGAAGAAAGAATCGTCCGGAAAAATAAGGTAACAAAAGAACTTCCCGGCGAATGGCAGCTCTGGCTGACAAAGGATTATATAGCAGAGCTGTACGACCGGTTGAGACCGGGTATTAAAAGTCTGGATAAAAAGACGATCAGGACAATCCTGAAGTCTTTTAGAGATGAGAAGGCCTTTTCAATAAGAACAGGAAGGCGCGAGCAGAAATATCTGCGTAAGCAGGGATTCACAACATGGCTGATGTGGAATCTCTTTCAGAAAAGACAGTTCATGCTTTTATACCGCCTGATTTATCTGAAGAACAGAAAATAAAAGGAAGGATTGCCAATGAGTGGAAAATCATATGATCCCAAAGTTCTGGATCAGGTGCAAAAAATAGAAAAATCAATGTTCCGCGATTTTATCGCTGTCTGCGAGAAACATAACATACAGTATTTTGTGATCGCCGGAACAGCAATCGGTACAATGCGGGATCATGATATGATTCCCTGGGATGATGATATTGACGTCGCAATGCTGCGCAGGGATTATGAGAAATTCCTCAGAGTAGCACCGAAGGAATTGGGTGAAAAGTACCTTGTCAACGGACCGGACACTCCCAGAGCCTACTATAATCTGATTCCCAATCTGAGCCTGAAAGGTACCAGATTTATTATCGATCTTGCCAAAGGAAAATTTGAGATCGGTATTTTTATGGACCTGTTTGTATTTGAGAATATTCCCGATGATCCTGCCAAGGCAGAAAAGCTGATCCGCAAAACCCAGCTTCTCCATGATTTGTATGTTCTTTCCAATATCGATTACTTCCGTTTTGTGAAAGAAGTAAATGCTTCCAAGAAGCTGCGTTATCTTCTGTGCGGATGTGTCCACCGCGCTTTGAAGATCGGACAGATTAAACCGGAAGCGATCTATCGCAGATACAAAAAGCTTGCCACACAATACACCGGGAAAACCAGGACCTATACGATTCTGGGCGATCCTGCAGCGAGACTCTGCGTGATCAAGGAAGAGGATCTGTTCCCCCTGAAAAAGGCTGCTTTTGGAGATATACAGGTCAGTATCGTCAACGATTGTGACAAGATGCTGAAGAAGCGCTTCGGAGACTATATGCAGGTCCCGCCGCCGGAAAAACGCGTGAATCACTGTCCGGAAATTCTTGATCTGGGAAAATACGCGAAAGAGTGATAAGAACCCAAAACAGGAATAGTCCGGGAAAGGAGATATATGAGCAGGTATATACCGGAACAGTATGAGCCGGAAGTATTAAAAAGGATCCAGGATCTGGAAAAAGAGATGCTGGCCGATTTCAGCAGGATCTGCAAAGAGAACAATCTGACCTGGTTTGCAATTGCCGGAACCCTTCTGGGAGCGGTCCGCCATAAAGATATGATCCCCTGGGACGATGATCTGGATATCGGGATCATGCGTAAGGACTATATTAAATTAAAGAAAATCGTCAAGGCAAAATACGCGGACAAATATATGGTCCTGGACGCGGAAGAGAATGATCACTATCCGCTGATGACCGGTCAGTTCACATTGAAGGGAACACGGTTTGTGACAGAGCAGTTCCGCGATATTCCCTGTGATTTTGGTATTTATCTTGACCTGTTTCCGTTTGATACGCTTCATCCCGACAAAAAGATCCGGGAAAAACATATGAAGCATGCCTGGGCAATCGGAAAAATCCGTATCCTGCGTGAGATCGGTGCCCCCTATGTGGCAGGGAAAGGGATTAAGAGAGATCTGATCCTTGCCATCTGCAGAATCGGTCACGTCGGTCTGTCTGTTTTGCGGCTGAACAAAAAGAAGTTGTACCGCGCCTGCAAGTACTGGAACCGGATCGATGAAAATACAGATTCCGGTATTTACGGTTTTTCCTGTGATACAAGGCCTTTTGATAATATGATCACAAAAGAGGAACTGTACCCGATCGTGGAGGCGCCTTTTGGAGAAGGTACCATTCTCATACCACATGAATATGATACCCTGCTGCGTTCACAGTATGGAGATTATATGCAGCTTCCCCCCATGGATGCCAGAAAAAACCATAAGCCGGCAATTCTGAAATTCCCGGAAGAATGACCGGAAGCCGGACAGACAGTATCATTTGAACAGGAGAAGAGAAAATGAACGTTGCTATTATCATCGCCGGAGGATCCGGCAGAAGAATGGGAATGGATATTCCCAAACAGTTTGTTAATGTCTATGAAAAGCCTGTCTTGATGTATACGCTGGAGAGCTTCCAGTCTCATCCTATGATCGATGCGATTGAAGT
>DFHP01000058.1 GCA_002371335.1 Eubacterium sp. UBA3720 | reverse complement strand
ATATCATTTTCCATATAAACCTGCGAGTAATCAGAATGCATCCAGAATACATCCGGAAGCGTTCCGCCTGAAGCACCGGACTCCAGAAGCGTCCAGTAGTTATCCCAGTTAATGACTTCTACCTTGACTGATACGCCGGACTGTTCTGTCCAGTCATCACAGATTTCCTGAAGACCATCCTTCTGATTCGCGTCCCAGATATTGACTGTGAGCGCTCCGGACCCTCCCTTTGCAGGTTCAGCAGCGGAGCCGGAAGTTGTCGTCTTTGACGATCCTGATCCGCACGCCGCCAATCCCATTGCCATCGCAAAGCACAAGCCCAGCGACATGATCTTTTTCATTTTCATATTTTCATCCTCCTGTGTCTGTTCGACCTCTTTCTGTGATCCTGTACTTTTACTGAATGTATCAACATTCTTGAAGGATCAACCGACTTAAGCCTGTAATCCGGTAAGTTATAAAAAAAAGTTTACTTTTAATATAGGTAGGGTAATATGGGAAAATGTGGCGTTCACCTTTACAAATGTGTTTCAATTTGTGAGGAATGATTAAATTGTCTATTTTTTACCTTTATTTTTTGTGCATAACAACCATATCTGCGTCATTAAAAATTCTTTCTCACGGGAAACGATCATAATAAAAATTTCCCGCATGGAATTTCTGAAACATTCTGATCATAAAGCGGGAAGTTTTATAATTTACATGACACAAAAATACCTGTGAAATCATGCAATAAACATAATTTCACAGGTATTGGTCTTTCAACGCAGATGGGAAGTCTCCCGTCTCTATAGGCTGTGGGTATGGAATCAAATTTGACTCAGTGGAGGGTTTCAGTCCCCCATCTGAGTTGAATCTCCGGCGGGTCGCAGAGCTGTGCAGAGGAAAACGCACCAGTGCGTCGCGCAGCTCGCGCGCGATCAGAGAACGCGATTGAATGCATGCGGTCACACATTGCAATATGTGGTACTTATGCCCTCGTTTTCCTCTACGTCCTTAGGCGCCGCAGCCCGGTAAGCGCTCGGCGTCATGCTGTACTTCTGCTTAAACGCCTTGGCGAAAGAAAGCGAATCGTCATATCCCGTGCTGTAAGCAATATTGCGCACAGATTCGCTCGTATTGCGCAGCAGCTGCGCCGCTTTCTGAAGCCGGAACGTGATCAGAAAATCCTGCGGAGACATATTCATTTCTTTCTTAAAAATGTTAGTCAGATAACTTCGGTTCAGACCGATTTCCCCTGCTATATCGGAAATACGGATCTTTTTGTCATAATAAGACACGATATATTCCGTCGCGCGGCGGACATACATCCTCCTCAGCTCATCTCCTGATTTCTCCACATTTTTTTCTTTCTTCTTCTCATTCTCACAGACCATGGCGGCAAGGAATGAATAAAAAACACTCTTCCTTCCCAGATCGTTGGCGTAAGATTCTTCCTTGTATTTAAGTATATTTGTGATCTCGTCGCCGATCTGTTTCGGGTCGTCCAGATCTATGACATAAGCTCCGTCTTTAAACCCCATTTCTTCCAGAACAGAATTCGCCTTGTATCCCTGAAAACCCATCCAGGCGTATGCCCAGGGATCTTCAGGATCCGCGCGGTAAAAAACCTCCTCGCCCGGACGGATCAGAAAAGCCTGACCTTTTTTCAAATGATATTCCTGCTTATCCCTGCGATATATACCCTTGCCGGACAATACCACATGTATCAGAAAATGTTCCCTTTCAGCCGGTCCGAAGCGATGCCTCGGTCTGCATTGTTCCGCTCCGCAAAAACACAGCTTCAGCGGATCAAGCAATTCCATCTGTTTCACATGATCCATCCCCTCCAGGCACCAGTACCATGCATAGTCGGAATAATTGATCGTATCCGTTTTCTCCTTCATAGACAGCACACTCCTTTAAATCTGCAGTTTCAAAAACCCTTTTCCCACAGGGCAAAGAACCTGCAATCTGTCATGTTCTTTTTCATTTTTTGGTGATAGAATATACTTTACGAAACAAGTTAAACTCTATTATTTTGGAGGAGCTTCACTATGGAAAAAGATTCTTCCCGACGTACAAAAAAAGCTGCTGATAATCTCGTCAGTACTGCATTTATCATCGTTCTGTCCATCGTATGCATTCTGTTCAGCATTTCGCAGTTGTTTATGGAATCCATAAAGATCACTCTTTTATGGTACCTTTTCTGCGGGGCCGTCATCTTCTGGGGCGTTGTTCTGATCGCAAAGTATTTTGTCAAAAAATTATATCTGAAATATCATGAGTACTCATTTTCGACGGGTATTCTCTGCATCATTCTCGGCTGCTGCGGTCTGGTCCGCTCCTCTCAGATCATAGAAAATGTAGATCTGTTCCTGGGACTGATCATCCTGATGATCGCCATCGTTCTGCTGCAGAACGCGATCAGGCTCCGCGCGGTCATGAGCCACACCTGGCTCATTTCACTGATCATCGCATGCGCCTCTCTTCTGGGCTCGGTCGTCATCCTTTTCGATATCCGTTTTGTGGTCAATATGTTTCCTGGCTTTATCTACTGGATCCTTCTGTTCGTCTCGATACTGAACATCGTATCTTTCCCGATCGTATCTGTCAGCGTCTGGTTCGCGAACAGACGTGAAGCAAAGGCCGGGGAACAGCCCGTAACCGAAGTGATCGATGTCATCGACACGACGCCGGCTGCTTCGAAACTGGAAAAGGACATTTCAGAAGAACCGCCTGCCATTGAGACCGACGGCGAAGCGGACGATCGCTCATCCGAAGAATGAGACCTGCGCTGCCAAAGATTTTTCCTGCTTTCCGTGAAATAAAAAAGATCATTGTCATCTGTAAACTATACTCATGTCATACGATACGACATTAACACTAACACGGAAGTAACTTAAATCGCCTCAATTTGCGTTTTCAGAGGTGTTTTTTAACTCACATTTTTTCTGTTCAGGCGTTTCGAATGAACTGCAATATAAAACGAAAGGGTATGGAAAACCTGTATCTCCATACCCTTTCGTTTTTTATCTTTGAAGTCTGCTCGCGAACTTTGTTCTTTCGCAGGAAATTTCGTCAATTTACTGTGAAACACCCCCTGCTGAAACTTCCCGCTTCATAATGAAGAGTCAGTTGTAATCCCGCGTTTACAGCTCCGCGCTGTCCAGAAAGATGAGACGCATATGCTCCGGATCGAATATATATTCATTTCCGTGTCCGGTGCCCGTATAGATACGCTCTCCATCCACATAGCCCAGCGGCCTGTTCAGCGGTACTGCCTCCCACTCTTCGTTATCCGGAGGGGCAGTCGCTATCAGCGTGCAGTTTCCTGTCTTCTTTAAAAAAAGAGAGTCTCTGAAATTCGAATGCACGTACATTATCTCCCCGTCGTATATGAGAAGATTCACCTTATTGCCTTCCGAAATACTGCCGATCACCCTATCAATGACCGAAAACCTTTCCGAACCGGACAGGTCGCCGCCTTTCTTTTTTATCTCCATATCTATGCAATCGACCAGATATAAAAGAATCCTTTCACTGTCCGTGCGTCCCTCCTGTGAGTGAACATATTCATTAAGGAGCGGGCAATCAAAGATCGTTCCATTATGCATCAGCGTCCAGGTCCGCCCCGTACAATCACTGCGCACGAAAGGATGGCAGTTCTCATAGTCGACATACCCTATCGTGGCAAGCCTGATATGAGCCATCATATTCCGGGCCATGAACGCGTGGCCAAGACGTGCCTTCAGATAACGGCTTTTGTACGCAGGAAGCGGTTCCTTCTCCACATTCACTCCGTTTGCGGAAAAAACTGCGATCCCCCAGCCGTTGGGATGGTCTGTACTGTGTTTCACCAATTCATTTAAATACTTATTTACCGGTACGGGTTCAGCCCCCGATAATCCAAACAATTCACACATGAGCAGTTTCTCTCTGCCTCTGCTTTGCCAGCTCAAGTCCTTTCTCCACAAAGCAGCCGGCATACTCCTTTCTGATGATCCAGGCATACCGCTTCATCGGATCGATCAATTTTTCTTCTTCAAAATCAAGTATCTCCTTCACTTCATCGTGATAATCGCGGTAAAACTCTTTCATAGCTCTGATGATCTTCAGTCCCGCAGCTGCTACAGAGCATACCTCTCCGTCAGGCGCGGCTATCTTCACAGTCTTCAGATCATAATGTGCGGCGTTTTTATAATTCTGTACTGCCTGGACCTGATCCTTCACGTCAAAATTCCCGCGCGGCTTCGAAACCAGCCATACCATTAAGAACTGCATAAATTTAACGTCAAATATATTTATCCCTGATCTTTCCAGCGGGTTCAGATCAATGACTCTGATCTCAATGTGGTCTGCGCCTTCATTCTTCAGTTTTTCCAGGTCGTTTTTCCCCGCCGGCTTTAAACGCACAGGGTAATACAGTTCGGTCGTTGCCGCAAGCATTCCATTATCCACATAACTTTGAATACTGTCCGCATACGCCCGAATATCCCTGTAATCAAAAACCGGCGTAAAGTAATTCCAGTACCCAAGCTCGCTGCAGCGTGTACTGGCCATTCCGTTAAAAAAAGTATTTCCCAGGACGCCTTTTTCTACGTAGCTTGAATCCAGCAGCGGGCTGGCAGCCGTCAGAGCTGTTATGATCCAGCCGAACTGTGCAAGTCCTTCCGCCAGTTTCAGATATAGCTGATCCTTGTACTCCTGATAATTACCATATCCCCCAAGCCTGAAATCCTCTCTCAGCAGTTCCTCCGCAAAAGAATAATTCACATGAATTCCCGAAAGACACATCTTATATCTTCCATAACGATCAGAGAGATATTCCCTGTACCCTTTCCGGTATCCGCTGTTTTCATCATGCCTGGCAATTGGAATATCCTTTTCACTCCGTATATAAGGCGGATTGGAAAACGGCCATAATAATTCAGGTACATCTAATCCCGCAAGTGTCCTCTGGATGCGATCGGTATATCCCTGAAGCAGCGATACCGCCTCCTCGGCTGAATTACCTACAGAGGTATTGATCTCTGTCTGATTCTCACAGAAATCATATACGATATGACTGTCATCCGGAAAAGGATGAAGAGACTGCGCCATCATCCCGTCGCCGTATACACGAAGACCCTCTTTTTCCAGGCCAAAATGTCCTTTAAGCGAAAGGGATCTTATCTTTTCATTTTCTATGTGCAGCATACTGTTATCCTTTCTGTTTCAGCCGTCGTTTCGGAAGCAAAAAACCCTTTCCATTTCTGATTTTCCGTGATAATACACCTTTTAACCTACTATGTCAATAGGTAATTAGGAGAGGTTTCTGCCATAGGAAATCGATGAAATTTCCTATGGCAGAAAAAAATTGCCTTCCCCTGAAGGGAAGGCAATCGATCACTCTTAACGCTGCACTGTGAAAACAGGCACTGTACGCTCGTTTTCATGCGCCACTATAATATTTTCCTCACAGGCCATCCTCATCAGAACACCTGCGAATCTGCCGTTGTAGGTATAAAGACCGGGCATATTTATATACGGATGCCACGTGCCGTCGCCCCAGGCAAAATCAATATTTTCCGTCATATACTGCGTACAGTATTCCTGACAGATAAGCCCTTTCCCGTAAAGATCTCCCGCAATCTTTTCCCATTCAGCAGGAGCATACTCTCTTCCCGATGCGTAAACTCCCTTCGAAGCATAGGCGTCCATCGGTTTGATAATATATTTATCCTTATGTTCACACACCTCGTCCAAAGAAATGTAATCTTTCGAGAACTCCACTGTCAGCGGAACATGCGCCTCCACGAAAGCACGTTCTTCTTCTGTCAGAACAGCCTTTGTCATCTCATGATGAAGCACATAGAACAACCACTTTGTGTGGATGACCTGGGTGGAAAACGCTCCGGCAAAGAATACGGCGTCATCCCGCACGGCATTCAGGAAATCAGACACCTCATCATAATGCGCCATTATATCCGCTGTTACGGCACGTCTGTATATCGCGTCGATCCGGTATCCCTCAGACGAATACAGAACTCCGTCTCTGTATTTCAAAGTGCGGATATCGCAGATCTCACAGTTCACGCCGGCATTGCGGAAGCGCTCTGCAAATTCTTCAAACTCCTTAAGGGTCGCGTTTTCCAGAAAATCCACCATGGCCACATTCGGCCTGTCTTTTTTCTTTTTATATGTGTCATACAGCGAGAGGAAAGTTTCTACCCAGGTATCAAATAATTCAAATGGCTGCAGCTCAAACAGATCCTCCACATAACGGTGGGCGGGATTAAATTTCAGCGCTTTGCGCATCTCCAGATCTCTCTGCATGGCCGCAGTTCCGTCTGTATTTATCTCACAGAACTGAAAATCTCCTGTGTCCTCATGATAAAAAATGTCTATGCGGGCTATCGGCAAAGAGCCTTCATACTGCTCCGGCAGAAGGATAAGCTCCTCCAGCTCCTTCGAAAACGGAAACAATGCCCGATACTTCGCGTTCTCCCGGTACTCTTTGATCACCTTTCCGAATATCCGGGTACTGGTCTCCACGATATCGTTAAACACCCCGACAGTTTCTTCATCAAAGACCTTTGGAATATGGACGGTCTTCTCCAGAACACCATTCCAGAGCAAAGGAGAGTTTTCCAGCTGCTCCTTCACTGCCAGCGCTCCCTTTCTGTTCTCCTCCATATGAGAAATGATATGATTTTTATAAGCCTCGTATACCTGTTCCTGTAATCTCATTTAATACAAAATCCTTTTCTGCTGCAATGTATTTTTCCTGAAACGCCTGTAAGCGCAGATTCTCTGCGCGCGGCTGTCTCTTTTTTATATACTTCTGAATCTGTGAAGTGATTATTATATCCGGCTTCTATCCTTTTGTCAAAACTTTCTGTCCGGAATATATTTCAATCAGATCTCCTCTGCCGGGATCCTCTGAATACCGCCGTACCGCACTACAGCGTAAAACGGATCCAGACATGCCCTTTCATTCTCCTGAAGATTTCTCTCCGCCATTTCCAGCATATGTTTCGTCATTTCTGAAACGGAAATTCCGTAAACCTCCCCATTCCATCCATGCTCCATCAGTTCATCCTCTGCGTGAATAATATCTTTCTCAGATAAGTTTCCTGCACGGATACGTTCCTTCGCGTATCCGATGCCTTCCTCTGAGTAAAGTAGCCCCTTCAGCAGTACACAGTAAGCCGCCATAAAAGGAACGGGAACGGTATCCGCAAACCTAAGCTCCAGGTACTTCTTCAGACGCACGTCCGGGAACACCATCGAAAGGGCATGCGTGACCTCTTCTTCATTCATCGCTCTTCCCTCAAACAATTCAGCGACGGTCTCATTTCCCGTAGGCGTTATGTTTTTCCCTTCCTTCGTAAAGATCGGCTGTATGCCTCCGATATATTCGGCGTAATCTTCAAATCCGTAAGAATCCGAAAAAACGCCCGGCAAAACGCCGCATCTGGAAGGATCTGTTCGCCGCCAGATGTCTGTCCTCTTCAGGTATGTTTCCTGCTTAACGCCCTGAAAATAAGGGGAATTATCACAGAGAAGCTTGAATACCGGTCCGTAGAAATACGCCGCCTGAAGTTTTTCCCTGAAATCCCGCTCGGACTGATAATCGATGGAAACCTGCAGGGAAGCCGTTCCCCTCATCATTTCCATTCCCCCGGTGCCCGATGTTTTAAAATAAGCGTTCATCAGATCATACCGCCTCTTCGGTATCATCTCCATCTCTTCTACCTTCGTGAACGGATGACATCCCGCATAAACCGCTGTATATCCAAACTCCGAGAGGACAGCGTCAAGCTGCCTGCGGAATTTATTATAAACTTCAACGATCCATAAGACAGAATTGCACGGAGCAATGCTGATCTCCAGCTGCGCCGCCGGCTCCAGCGTGATCGCAAATTCCGGTACCACAAAGCCGAAAAAATCATCTTCTTCCGGTATTTCAGCTTCCGGATACCTTTCGATCAACCGGGTCAGGATCTGCCTCACTCCCCGTTCTCCCGAATAGGGAACCGCCGATCTTTCAACGGGATCCACTATAAAATGTTCCACTTCCATTCCCAGATTTGCCGAATGGTCTGTTTTCACTCCTTCTGAAAAAAACTTCACAAGAGAATCTTTCCACTTATTCATATCAGGCCTCACTTTTTCCAGCATTTAAACACA